>NZ_JBDPMD010000029.1:0-105153 GCF_039871875.1 Sphaerisporangium sp. B11E5
GTCTTGGGGGTGGTGGGGTGGGGGATAAGTGGCGTTAGGCGTACATATCGGGTGGCTGGAGTTGGGGGCGAGGGCTTGCTGGCTGTAGTAACGTGCGTGCCGGGCGCGGGTCAATCGGGTGCAAAAGGAGGGGGCGAAGGTGCCGGCTCCTCGGGTGGTGGGCCTTGTTGCTTTGGTGATGACGGTGGTTTCGGTGGTTGCCGTCGGGGGGGAGCCTGGGGAGGGGCGAGGTGGGGTTCGGCCTGTTGGGGCGGTCACGGTATTGGATGTGCCGGGGGATCTGACTGAGCTTCGGCGGGAGGCTGAGAAGGCGTCCAAGGGGCTGGCGGAGGCCACCAAGGCGTTGGAGGAGCGGCAGGCGACACTCCTCAAGGCTGACAAGGAGCTGAAGGGGAAGCTGGCGGAGTTGCAGAAGGCCAATGTCGAGCTTTCCAAGGTGCGGAAGCCGTTGGCCGATCTGGTGCAGTCGCTGTATCAGGCGCCGTCCGGGGGGGATCTGGCGCCGTTCTTCTCGGGGCAGGACGAGGGCAGTCTTCGGGCGTTGAGCGATATGACCTATCTGGTGTCGGGGCGCGATGAGGTGCTGGCCGACGCGGGGCGGTTGTATCAGGAGCAGCAGAGGCTGGCGGGGCAGGCGCAGGATCTTCGGGCGAACAAGTTGCTGGTCGAGGCGCAGCTCAACATGGAGATCGACACGTTGCGGAAGCGGTCGGCGAGTGTGGTGAAGACGCTGACGCGGACGCTTGTGAAGCTTGGGGTGAAGGTGAACTCCAAGGGGCGTACGGGGGCGGCGTGTGATCCTACGCAGGTGAGTGCGGCGGACGACTTTCCCAACGGGTTGCTGCCGGTGAACGTGTTGTGCCCGTTGCAGCAGCGGGGGCAGGAGCTTCGGGCGGACGCGGCGATCGCGTTCGTGGCGCTCAACGAGGCGTATCGGAAGCAGTTCGGGAAGCCGATGTGCGTGACGGACAGCTATCGGAGCCTTGGGGACCAGCAGGCGGTCTTCTATCGGCGGCCGGGGTTCGCGGCGGTGCCGGGGAGGAGCAACCACGGGCTCGGGCTGGCGGTTGATCTTTGTGGTGGGGTGGATGTGTTCAGGTCGGCGCAGTTCAACTGGCTTGAGGCGAACGGGAAGAGGTTCGGGTGGATACATCCGGACTGGGCGTACAGCAGTCCGTTCGAGCCGTGGCACTGGGAGTACGACCCGAAGCTTGGGTCGCTGCTTTAGGGGGTCAGTGGGTCCTGCCGTGGAGGGTTACGGAGAGGCGGGAGGTCGTGGCGGCGTGGGCCAGGGTGGTGGCCTGGTCGGAGGTGGTGGCGAGGACTATGAGGGTGCCGGTCTCGGTGAGCTGGTCGGGGGGCGGCTTCGGGGTGGCTATCACCTTGAGTGAGCGGATGACGGTGGGGGGTCCCTGGGTGGGGGTGTCGTCCCATTGGCTGGTGGTGCCGATGACGTCCACGGTGTCGCCGGGGTGGAGGAGGGTGGCCGCGGTCGCGTCGTGGATGCGTACGGGGGTGGCGCGCATGCCTGGGCCGTAGGTGTCTATGAGGGCGGGGCCGAGGAGGCGGACGTCGGTCAGTGGCTCGCCGCGGCGGAGGGGGGCGGCGAGGACGCGGCCTGTGATGTCGGTGCCGGGGAGCAGGGCGCCGTCGGGGACCGCTGTGGTGGGGAGGTTCACGACGGTGAGGTCGGTGGTGGTCAGGGGGCCGCTGCTCAGGTCGTGGGCGGCGGCGAGGACGGGGGTGGTGGGAGGTGGCTGGACGGCCAGGGTCACGCACCATAGGGCGGTGGCGGCCAGGAGGGCGGCCAGGAGCCGGCGATGGCGGGTGATCAGCCGGAGTGGGGGTGATGTCGGCCGCATCTCGCTGGCTCCTGGACGGCGGTGGGGTGGCTTGTGGGGTGACTTGGGTGCTTTCAGGGCCCGTGGTCGGGCCCGTGGTCAGCGGCGCCTGGTCAGCGGCGCCTGGTCAGGGGGTTCAATCAGGGGCCCGTAGGCGGGGGGCGCTTGATCTGGTGGGGCGGTGAGGGGTGTTGGTCAGGGGAGGGCGATGGGGAGGGGGATGCCTGCCAGGGCGTCGGGGCAGGGGCAGGTGCGGTCCAGGGTGAGGTCGGTGATCACGGCGCCTACCAGGGTGCGCATGCGTTGGCTGTTGGCGGCGAAGAAGGAGAGGACCTCTTCTTGGGTCACGCCTTCGCCGGTTTCCACGCCGGCGTCGTGGTCGGTCACCAGGGCCAGGGGGGTGTAGCAGAGGGCCAGTTCGCGGGCCAGGACGGCTTCGGGGTGGCCGGTCATGCCGATGATGGACCAGCCGTTGGAGCTGAACCACTTGGACTCGGCTCTTGTGGAGAAGCGGGGGCCCTCGATGATGACCAGGGTGCCGCCGTCCACTGCCGGCCAGCCTTCCGCTACCGCTTTGTCATAGGCGAGGGTTCGGCCTCGGGGGCAGTACGGGTCGGCGAAGGGGACGTGGACGGCGCCGCCGGACTCGTAGTAGGTCTGCTCTCTGCCGGAGGTGCGGTCGACGAGTTGGTCGGGGATCACCAGGGTGCCGGGGCCGTAGTCGGCGCGGAGGGAGCCCACGGCGCTCGGGGCCACCACTTGGCGGACGCCCAGGGAGCGGAGGGCCCAGAGGTTGGCGCGGTAGGGGATGCGGTGGGGTGGGTAGCGGTGGTCCCGGCCGTGGCGGGGGACGAATGCCACGGAATGGTCGCCGATCTGGCCCACTGTGATGATGTCGCTCGGTGGGCCGTACGGGGTCGTTACCTCGATCTCTTTGGCGTCTTCCAGGAGGGAGTAGAACCCTGAGCCGCCGATGACGCCGATGTCCGCTGTCATGACCATGGGCGAGACATTAGCGCGCTGGGGGAGGTGGGAAGAGGGCTGAGGCTCTACCTGTGGATAACTCTCGGCCCCTGTCCTGCCTCTACCTGAGGTGGGTGGGCAGCCGGGTGCCCGCCGTATCGCGGCGCCGGATTCGCCGTACGACGTCCCACCGCGTCGGCGCCGTGCCTGTGCCTTGTGGGTGGGTGGTACCGGCGGGGGCGCCCGAGTTCGTCGAGGTGCCGGGCTGCACGGGAGACGTGCACCGTGGGGTGGTTGTACGGCCGGGGGCCGTACAACCGGCGTCAGGCGGCGGAGCTGGTGGTGGTGGAGGGCGACGACGAGGTGGAGGAGGAAGAGGCTGTGGTGGCCGGTTCCTTCTTGGGGGTGGAGTCGGTCGTCGCGGGGGACGAGCCGTTGCCGGAGCTCGTGGTGGAGGAAGAGGTCGAGGAGCGGTTGTCGGTTCGGTAGAAACCGGAGCCCTTGAAGACGATGCCTACGGCGGAGAAGACCTTGCGGAGCTGGCCCTGGCACTGGGGGCAGGTGGTCAGCGGGTCGTCGGTGAAGCGCTGGACGACCTCGAGGCCCTCACCGCATGCGGTGCAGGCGTACTGGTAGGTAGGCACGCACTCCTCCTTATATGGCTCAGCGTAGTTTGGCACTCTACCTCTGCGACTGCTAATGGTACGCAGCCGACTAGGGTAAACGCCACCCGGATGATTTGTAATCCCGGTCTCAGGGGTGGGGGCAGGGCGGGGAAGCGCTGGTCAGGGCGGGTGCACGGGTCAGAGGGGACAGGGGGAGCCGATCCGGTCCGGCCAGGGGGCAGCGCCGAAGGCGGCTCCGCGTCATTCGCCGCGTTCTCCGAACCAGCCGGCCAGTTTGCCGCGGCGGCTGATGGCGCGCAGGCGGCGTTCCACGGTCTGCCGCAGCGGGGCGGTGGTGACGATGAGCAACTGGTCCTCGGCGCGCAGGCGGGTGGTGGGTTCGGGGACGAACGAGTGGTTGTCGCGGACGACCATGGTGACGGCGGCGTCGGAGGGAAGCCGTAGTTCGAAGATCTCCACGCCGTGCAGGCCGGACCCGGGTGGGATGGTCACCTGGAGCAGGTCGGCGTTGAGCTCCTCCAGCGGGGCCGCTTCGACGTCGAGCTCGCGGGCCTCCCCGGGGGCGCTGATGCCGAGCACGCGGGCCACGTACGGCAGCGTCGGGCCCTGCACCATCGTGAAGACGATCACGATGACGAAGACCTCGTTGAAGATGCCCTTGGCGCCGGACACCCCGGCCGCCCACGGGATGGTGGCGAGCACGATGGGCACGGCGCCCCGCAGCCCGGCCCAGGACAGGAACACCTGCTCGCGCGCGGACAGCACGTCGATCCGCCCCAGCCGGACCACCAGCGCCGACGCCACCACCGACAGCGGCCGGGCGAGCAGCACCAGCGCCAGGCCGCCGATCATGCCGGGCACCACGGTGGACGGCAGCTCGAACGGGCTGGCGAGCAGGCCGAGCATGACGAACAGCCCGATCTGCGCGAGCCAGGCGGCCCCCTCGGCGAAGCCCCGGGTGGCCACGCGGTGCGGCAGCCGCGCGTTGCCGAGCACCAGTGTGGCGATGTACACCGCGAGGAACCCGCTGCCGTGCAGCAGCGCGGCCCCGCTGTAGGTGACGAGGGCGAGCGCGAGCACCGCGATGGGGTACAGGCCGGACGCCGGCAGCGCCACGCGGCGCAGGGTGTACGCCCCGAGCGGCCCGACGACGAGGCCCACGGCGGCGCCGATGGCGAGTTCCAGCACGGCGTCGAGCACGACGTGCCCCACGGTGGGCAGCGCGCCGGGGCCGGTGGTGCTGAGCATCATGACGACGATGACGGTGGGGGCGTCGTTGAACCCGGACTCGGCCTCCAGGATCCCGGCGAGCCGCGGCGGCAGGGGCAGGCGGCGCAGCACGGAGAACACCGCGGCGGCGTCGGTGGACGCGAGGACCGCGCCGAGCAGCAGCGCGGACCGCCAGTCCATCGCGAGCAGCCAGTGCACGGCCCCGGCGAGGGCGAAGATGCTGACCGCGACGCCGAGGGTGGCGAGCACCAGGGACGTCGGCACGGCCCGCCGCACGTGCTCCCAGTTGGTGGTGAGGCCACCTTCGGCCAGGATCACCGCGAGGGCGATCAGCCCGATCTGCTGGGCGAGCTGGGCGTTCTCGAACTCGATGCCGAGCCCGGCCTCACCGAGCAGCAGGCCGAGGCCGAGGTAGATCAGCAGGCTGGGCAGTCCCGTGCGGTGCGCGACACGTACGGAGGCGATGGCGACGATGACGACGGCGGACGCGAGCAGCAGCCAGGTATCCAGATTCACCGGCCTCCGATCTCGCGTTTTCGGGCCATTCTGTCGTATTCGTATAGCCCCCTACCACGATGAACAGCTACCGTCACACGCGACACTCGCGTTACACATCAAGACGGGTCATCAGGTGACGGACGAGACTTCCCCGGTCGCGGAAAGTACGGTGGACGCCGACGAAGAGAAGATCGTCCGGGCGGAGCCCAAGAAGCGTCCCCGCCTGCTGCGCCGGTTACTCATCGTGACCGCGCTCGGTGTGGCGATGTTGGCCGCTGCGGGGTTCGCGCTGGTGATGGAGCGTCAGTTCACACTGAACGGCAACATCGAGCGCATACCTGGAGCGTTCCCCGAGGAGGCGGGCCGTCCCGCCAAGACGGTGGGCGAGGCGCAGAACTGGCTGCTCATCGGTTCGGACAAGCGGCCGGGCGAGGCGGGCAATCAGCGGGCCGACACCATCATGATCGTGCATGTCCCCGCGGACCGGGCTCGGCTCACCCTCATCGGCATCCCCCGCGACTCTTATGTCCGTATCCCCGGGCACGGAAACAACAAGATCAACGCCGCGTACTCTTTCGGCGGCCCGCGACTGCTGATCCGCACGGTCGAGAACCTGACCAAGGTCCGCATCGACCATTTCGCCGCTCTGGACTTCCAGGGGTTCGTCACGATGACCAAGGCCATCGGCGGCGTGGACGTATATGTCGCGAGAAAGGTCTACGACCCGGCGAACAAGGTCACCTGGCCGCAGGGCACCGTGCACCTGGAGGGCGAGAAGGCGCTGATGTTCGTACGGCAGCGCTACAACCTGCCCGGCGGGGACTTCGACCGCATCCGCCGCCAGCAGGCGTTCATCGGCGCGATGGGGCGCAAGATCGTCAGCCGGGACCTGCTCACCGACCCGCTCAAGCTGAACGGCTTCCTGGAGGCCCTCACCCGCGCGGTGAGCGTGGACGACGGCGTGACGCTGAGCACGTTGCGTGATCTCGCGCTGGAGCTGCGGGACCTCCGGCCGGACAAGGTCGACTCGGCCACCGTCCCCAATCTGGGCTCGGTCACCGTGCGGGGGGCGAGCGTCGTACGGCTGGACAAGCGGGCCGGGGAGAAGTTCTTCGCGGCGATCAGGGACGACAAGCTGACCGAGTACTTCGACACGAGCGGCGGCCTCAACGACCTGACGATTCTCCCCTAATGTGAAAGTTTCCCGGGAATCCGTACGATCCCGGAGGGAAGCGCCGCCATCGACACCGGCTGGTCGTGCGGCTCGCCCGGAACGTCCACCAGTTCCCCTTCGTGGAGCAGCGCCACGGTCGGCACGTTCGGCCCCACCCGCGCCAGGGCCCGGTCGTACGACCCGCCGCCCCGCCCGAGCCGCATGCCGGTGACCGGGTCCACGGCCAGCGCGGGCACGATGACCAGCGCCGCCGTGCGGATGGCGTCCACCCCCCGCGGGGTGTCCACCGGCTCCATCAGCTTGCGCGGCCCGGGCGCCAGCGAGTCGGGGCCGTCGTACACCGCCCAGTCCAGGTCGTTGTCGGGCCGCAGGATCGGCAGGATCACCGTGGCGCCGTGCTTCCACAACGCGAAGACGAGCCCGTGCGTCGCGGGCTCGGTGCCGGTCGACCAGTACGCCGCGACCAACCCGGCCATCTGCACCCAAGGCTGGTCGAGTAGCGTTTCCCTGATCGCTGTCGCGGAGCCGCGCGGATCGGCGACGTCCGCTCGTGCGGTGACGATCCTGCGGCGCAGCTCCGCTTTGTCCACTCGGCCCTCCATTAAGGTGCTTCACATGGCTGACTACGATCCAGTGACCAAGGTCGTCATCCCCGCCGCCGGGCTCGGCACGAGGTTCCTGCCCGCGACCAAGGCGACCCCCAAAGAGATGCTGCCGATCGTCGACAAACCGGCCATCCAGTATGTCGTCGAGGAGGCGGTCGCCGCAGGGCTGCTCGATCTCCTCATGGTGACCGGCCGCAACAAGCGCTCCATCGAGGACCACTTCGACAGAGCGTACGAGCTCGAGGACGTGCTCGCCGCCAAGGGCGACGAGGAACGCCTGTCCCAGGTGCTCGAACCGGTTGAGATCGCCACGTTCCACTACGTACGGCAGGGCGAGCCGAAGGGCCTCGGCCACGCCGTCCTGTGCGCCAAGCAGCACGTCGGCGACAACCCGTTCGCCTGCCTGCTCGGCGACGACCTGATCGACCCGCGCGACAACCTGCTCAAGCGCATGATCGAGGTGCGCGACACCTACGGCGGCAGCGTGGTGGCGCTCATGGAGGTGCCGCGCGAGCAGGTCTCCCTGTACGGCTGCGCCGAGATCGCCCCCACCTCCGAGGACGACGTGGTGCGGGTGACCGGCCTGGTCGAGAAGCCGCCGGCGGAGGAGGCGCCGTCCAACTGGGCCGTCATCGGGCGGTACGTCATCGACCCCGCGGTGTTCGAGGTGCTGGAGAACACCCCGCCCGGCCGGGGCGGCGAGATCCAGCTCACCGACGCGCTGCTTGAGCTGGCCGGCCGGGAGAACGACGGCGGCGGCCCGGTGCACGGGGTGCTGTTCCGCGGGCGGCGGTACGACACCGGCAACAAGCTCGACTACCTGCGCACGGTCGTGCAGTTCGCCGCGGAGCGGCCCGACCTGGCGCCCGATTTCATCCCGTGGCTGCGCGAGTTCCTGGACGACAGCGCGAGGTGACCCCATGAAACCGGTGGACGCGCACCTGGACGAGATCCTGCGCACGGTACGGCCGCTGGACCCGGCCGAGCTCGACCTCGAGCAGGCTCTCGGCGCCGTGCTGGCCGAGAACGTCACCTCGCCGGTCGCGCTGCCGCCGTTCGACAACTCCGCCATGGACGGCTACGCCGTGCGGGTCGAGGACGTCGAGGCGGCCACCGAGGAGCGGCCCGCGCTGCTCCCGGTGGCCGCGGACGTCCCGGCAGGCGAGAACACGCCGCGCCTGGTGGAGCCGGGTTCGGTCACCCGCATCATGACCGGGGCGCCGCTGCCCGAGGGCGCCGACGCCGTCGTGCCGGTCGAGTGGACCGACGGCGGCACGATCAGGGTCGCGATCCACCGGGCCCCCGAGCCCGGCAACGCGATCCGGCGCTCGGGTGAGGACGTCCGCGCCGGGGACGTCGTGCTGGCCGCGGGCACGCTCATCGGCCCCGCCCAGCTCGGCATCCTGGCCGGGGTGGGCCGCCGCTCCGTGCGGGCCCGCCCCCGCCCCCGGGTGCTGGTGCTGTCCACCGGCGCCGAGCTGGTGGAGCCGGGGCTGCCGCTCGGGCCGGGGCAGATCTGGGAGTCCAACAGCTTCACCCTGGTCGCGGCGGTGCGGCAGGCGGGCGGCGAGTCGCGCCGCAGGAGCGCCGTGGGCGACGACCCTGCGGCGTTCCTCGAGACCCTGACCGGCCTGCTCGGCGAAGCCGACGCGGTGATCACCAGCGGCGGCATCTCGATGGGCGCGTACGAGCCGGTCAAGGAGGCGCTGACCCCGCTCGGCACCGTCCGGTTCGAGAAGGTCGCCATGCAGCCGGGTATGCCGCAGGGCTTCGGGGTGATCGGCGAGCGGAACACACCGATCTTCACGCTGCCCGGCAACCCGGTGTCGTCGTATGTCTCCTTCGTGCTTTTCGTCCGCCCGGCGCTGGACCGCATGCGCGGGCTGCCCGCCGGCTTCCCGCGGACGGTGACCGCCACGACGACCGCGGCGCTGCGCTCGCCCAAGGGCAAGCGTTCCTACCTGCGGGGCGTGCTGGACGGCGACGAGGTCGCGCCGGTGCGCGGGCAGGGCTCCCACCAACTGGCCGCGCTGGCCGGCGCCGACGCCCTGATCGTCGTGCCCGAGGACACCACCGAGGTGCCCGCGGGCACGGCCGTGGAGGTGATCCCGCTGTGAGTGAGCTGACACATCTGGACGAGTCCGGCGCGGCCCGCATGGTGGACGTGTCCGGCAAGGACGTCAGCGCACGTACGGCTCTCGCGAGCGGGCGCGTGCTGCTGTCGCGCGAGGCGGTGGCGGTGCTGCGCGCGGGGGACGTGCCGAAGGGTGACGCCATCGGGGTGGCGCGCATCGCGGGCATCCAGGGGGCCAAGCGCACCCCGGACCTCATCCCGCTGTGCCACCCGATCGCGGTGCACGGCGTGAAGGTGGAGATCGAGGTCGAGGACGACGGGGTGCGGATCACCGCGCGGGTGAAGACCGCGGACCGCACCGGGGTGGAGATGGAGGCGCTGACCGCCGTCACGGTGGCGGCGCTCGCCATGATCGACATGATCAAGGCGGTGGACCCGGCGGCGGTCATCACCGACGTCCGGGTCGAGGAGAAGACCGGTGGCAAGACCGGCGTCTGGAGCCGTCCGTGAGGGCGCTGGTGGTGACGGCGTCCAACCGGGCCGCTGCTGGTATATATCCGGATAAATCCGGGCAACTGCTGGCCGGGCTGCTCGCCGAGGCCGGCTGCGAGGTGGACGGCCCGCACGTGGTGCCGGACGGCGAGCCGGTCGAGGACGCCCTGCGCGCCGGCGTCCGCGAAGGGTACGACGTGATCGTCACCACCGGCGGCACCGGCCTGACGCCCCAGGACCTCACACCCGAGATGACCCGCCGCGTGATCGACCGCGAGGTCCCCGGTATCGCCGAGGCCGTCCGCCAGGCCAACCGCGACAAGGTGCCCACATCGGTGTTGTCCCGGGGCATCGCCGGGCAGGCGGGCCGCACGCTCATCGTCAACCTGCCGGGCTCCTCGGGCGGGGTGCGGGACGGCATGGCCGTGCTCGCCCCGATCCTGCGGCACGCCGTCGACCAGATGCGGGGCGGCGACCACTGATCCGGCGCCGGCTCCGGCCGGTGACTGATCATGACGGTTGTTCCGTTACGCCTCCCCCGAAGGGGGCGTTACCCGATACGCTGCGCCATCGGCCCGGCACCTCCCGGCACCGGCCGTCACCCCGGCAACAGAGGACATAAGGTACGCCATGGCGAACATAGGGTTCGACAGGGGATGATTGACCCGTGGATCGACTACGCGGCTGGCCGGCGACCCTGGTGGAGGGGCCGGTGGGGCTCCGGCCGCTCCGATTGCGCGACGTCGGCGTGTGGCGGGAGACGCGGTTGCGCAACGCCGACTGGCTCAGGCCATGGGAGCCCAGCAACCCCGAGACGCCGCTGTTCCGCACCGGGCTCGGGCCGTACATCTCCATGGTGGGCACCCTTCGCAGGGAGGCGCGCCAGGGGCTGGCCCTGCCATGGGTGGTCACCTGGCGGGGCGCGTTCGCCGGGCAGCTCACCGTGGGCGCGATCGTGTGGGGCTCGGCGCGCTCTGCCCAGGTCGGCTACTGGGTCAGCGGCGCCCTCGCCGGGCGCGGCATCATCCCGACCGCGCTCGCCATGGCCGTGGACCACTGCTTCTTCACCGTCGGCCTCCACCGCCTGGAGGCCAACATCCGCCCGGAGAACCACGCGAGCCGCCGCGTCGTCGAGAAGCTCGGCTTCCGCGAGGAGGGCGTACGCCGCCGCCACCTGCACATCGACGGCGCCTGGCGCGACCACATCTGCTACGCCCTCACGCTGGAGGACGTCCCGCGCGGGCTGCTGGCCCAGTGGCGGCAGAACAGCCAGAAGGCGCCCCACGATGGCATGGCGTAGCGCGGCATAACCAGCTTTGACCGACGCTTGGCCATAAACAGGTTGACGATCTCGCGACACACCGCACCGAATGCTCGTCAACCAGTGACACCCGGTCCTACGGTGCGTCACGTGAACACATTCGCCGCGGCACCGAGCCCCACGCTGTGTTCACGCTGCCCCGAGGAGGCCCGATGAGCAGTGCCTTCCTCTACCTGGGCATCGTGGTGATGTGGCTGTGCGTGCTCGTGCCCATGTGGCTACGCCGCGACCGCCACGCCGTAGAACACGCCGCCGACGCGTACTCCGAGGACGGCGACACCCTGACCGACGCCTCCATCACCCCGACCCCGGCCACCGTCCACCCCGACGACGACACCATGGACCTCCCCCTCCCCTCAGGTCAAGGGACCACCACCGGTGTCATGGCAGCGGCCGGGAACCTTCCCGAGCCGCAGGGCGAGGCCGCCGCCGTCCCGCGTGCCGGCATCACCGCCCCGGCCGGCGACACGACACACCGGAACGACGGCCCAGCCCACCGGGCCTACGGCACAGCCCACCAAGGCGCCGCCGCCCTCCGGGATGACGCCGCCGCTCACCAGGACGCCGCCGCTCACCAGGACGCCGCCGCCCAGCAGGACGACACCACCCACCGGGACGAGACCCGCTCGCCCGAGTCCCGCCGCCGCGCCCGCATCATGGCCCGCCGCCGCCAGGGCCTCCTGTGGAGCGTTCTCGTCCACGTGAGCATGCTCACCGCCGCCGCCGCGGGTTTGCTCCCCTGGTGGGCCGTCAGCCCCACCGTGCTCGTCCTCGCCGGCTACCTCTGGATGCTCCGTATCTCCGTGATCGCCGACCGCGAACGCCGCGCCGCCGCCCACGCCCGCGCCGAACGCGAACGCCGCGCCCGCGAACTCCACGACGCCGAGGAACTGGCCGCCCAGCAGGCCGAGGCCGACGTCCTGGAGTTCCGCGCCCGCATCAAGCTCTTCGACCAGTACTCCGACCACCGCCGCGCCGCAGGAGATTGATCACCCCCCTCCGGTGGCGCGGACGAGTCCCAAAGTTTGCTAACCTGGTCGGGTCCTAGGGGCTGTAGCGCAGTCCGGTAGCGCACTTCGTTCGCATCGAAGGGGTCAGGGGTTCGAATCCCCTCAGCTCCACCCAGGTCAAAGGCCGTTTCCGCTGATCGGAAACGGCCTTTTTGATCTTCTGGGTGACCAACTGAGTGACTAAGGGCCTGTCCGGCGGATCATGTGACCACTAGCCTGCGACGATGGAACGCGTAACCGACGTGCCCGAGAGCTTCGCCCGGTCCGCAGACCGGGACCAGGTGAATGACTACGACGGTTTCGCCGAGGCGTACTCGGCGGAGAACGAGAACAACCTCGTGAACGCGTACTACGAGCGGCCCGCGATGGTGGCTCTCGCCGGAGACGTGGCCGGCCGTCGGATCCTGGACGCCGGTTGCGGCTCGGGCCCCCTGTCCGCTGCACTACGCGACCGCGGGGCGGTCGTCACCGGCATCGACTCCAGCGCCGCGATGCTGGCCTTGGCAAGACGGCGGCTGGGTGACGACGCGGACCTGCACGTGGTCGATCTGAGCGACCCCCTGCCGTTCGCCGACGATGCGTTCGACGACGTGGTCGCGTCGCTGGTACTGCACTACCTGAAGGACTGGGGACCGGCGCTGGCCGAGTTGCGGCGAGTGCTCAGGCCCGGCGGCCGGCTGATCGCGTCGGTGGACCACCCGTTCGTGGCCTACACGTTCCAGGATCCTCGGCCCGACTACTTTGCGACCACCAGCTATACCTTCGATTGGAGGCTTAACGGGCAGTCCACCCCGATGAGGCTCTGGCGCAAGCCATTGCACGCGATGACCGATGCCTTCACCACCGCCGGTTTCCGCCTCGCCGTCATCAGCGAGCCACAGCCCGACCCGGCCGCCCGTGAGCTGTTCCCCGACGACTTCCATGTCCTTTCGAGCAAACCCACCTTCCTGTTCTTCGTCGTCGAGGTACCGCTGTCGGCTACCGGCTCGGACGACTAGGCAGTCGTGGACCGCGAGCGGAGCCAGAGCGGGATCGAGGCGACGATGACGGTGCCGTGGAAGATGTAGGCGCGCTTGTCGCGACGGTGTGGAGGTATGAGGCAGGTAGTGTGCAAACCGTCGTACGGATGAGGCGTCGCCCCTACCGTCGCATGGTATGCAGACAGTGGATGTACTGGTCGTGGGCGCGGGCCTGGCAGGCCTGCGCACGGCTCGCCTGCTCGCGCGACGGGAACTGAACGTGATGGTGGTCGACCGACGCAGGTCGCTGTCGACGGGCATCCGCACGACGGGGATCTTCGTACGCCGCACCCTCGATGACTTCGACGTGCCGGATCACCTGCTCGGGCCAGGTGTCCGGGACGTGCTGCTGTATCCGCCGTCACGGCGGGCACCGATCAGGCTCACCAGCGACCGGGACGAGTTCCGCGTGGCCGACATGGCGGCCGTCTACGAGCACGCGCACCGCGCGGCGGAGTCAGCGGGGGCACGGGTTCTCTTGGGCGTACGGTATGTCGGCGCGTCGATGGGCTCTGTGCGGTTCGCGGGTGCGGAACCGGTGAGGGCCCGGTTCATCGTCGGCGCGGACGGCGCCCGCTCCCGGGTGGCCCGCGATCTCGGCCTTGATGTCAACCGGCGTTTCCTCGTCGGTGCCGAGATCGTCCATCCGATCGCGCCGGTCACGACCACCCCGGCGTTCCACTGCGTGCTGGACCCCCGGATCGCTCCGGGATACCTGGGATGGGTCATCGACGACGGCCGGAACGCGCATGTCGGCGTCGCGGGATATCCGAACGCGATGCGCACCGGCATCCGACACCTGCTGGACGCCTTCGCCGCGGATGCGCCCGGCAGGACACCGCCGGCCGGGCCGGTCGAGCGCCGAGGTGGTCCTATTCCGGTCGGTGGTGTGCTGCGACGGTTGGCGTGCCCCGCCGGACTGCTCGTCGGAGATGCGGCGGGGGCGGTGTCGCCGCTGACGGCCGGTGGGTTGGATCCCTGTCTACGCATGTCGGAACTGGCCGCGGCGGTCATCGCCGGGTACCTGCGTACCGGCGACGAGCGTGTGCTGAGCCGGTATGACGGGGACGCGTTGCGGACCCGGTTCCGAGGCCGGCTGTTGTTGCGCCGCGTGTTCGCCGGCATCCGATCCCCCGCTGCGGCGGAGGCGGCGGTGACCGTGCTACGCGGTCGCGCGGGTCGTGCCTTGGCGGCGCGGGTCCTGTTCGGCGACGGCTCGTTTCCTGAAGTCAGTCCACGGCTCGCGGACCTGGCAATCGACCACCCTTACCGGTGACGCCGGTCGGCTCGCCTGTTATCGGGGGCCGATGGTCGTGTGGGTTATTTGCCTCGCCCGGCATCATCCCCGCTCGGTACTGTGCTTATGACGACAAGCACACCTTTCTGAGAGCGGTCATGAAGCGTAGGACGCCCCAGGAGAAGAAGCTACTGAGCTATGCCAAGGATCGCCGCAATGATTACGGCGAGAACGACAAGAGCTCTCGGAAGAACATCCGCCGGAACAAGAAGGCGCCGCATCGCGCCAACCGGCATCATGCGGCCCAGGTTCTTGAAGCTGCCAAAGGCGCGGTGGACGACTTCGCCGAGTCGGCGGTGGAGGAGCGCCTCCTGAGGAAGCGTCCGAAGTCGTGGCAGAAGTACCGTGACGCGCCGTTGGGGGAGATCCTTCAGTACAAGATCGCCAGGCGTGTGGATCTGGGTATCGAGGATCCGGAGGAAGGCAGGGTTCGAATAGAGCGGGTTCGCCGGCGGTTGCGGCCGGCGGTCGATTATGTGAGCCCGCAGGAGCTCCTTGGGTGACGAACTGAACTCGGTGTTTCCGGGGCTGCGGGTCACCGAGGTCGGTTGCCCTTGCGTTTGCGGTTGGCGGGTACGGGGCGGCGGCTGGAGCCCTGTGGGGGTTTTGTTGTCTGTCGCTGTGTCTGTTTCTTCGGCGAGGGGGCGGGGGCGCGGCCCCGTGAGCTGTTCGCCGTTCGTCCGCGGACGATGCCGATGAAATCTTCCACCAGGTCAGTGGTGGCGTCGGTGGGCCAGGTCAGTGTGACCTGGGATTGGGGGGCGTCGGGTACCGGGCGGTAGGTGAGGTCTCTGCGGTGGTGGAGGCGTGCCAGTGACTGGGGGACCAGGAGGAGGCCGGTACCGGCTGCTACCAGTTCGATGGCTTCAGCGGTTGTTGCCGGTCGGGTGAACGCGGGTAGGCCGGGCCGGGCCGTCCACTCGAGGGTGTCGTCCAGGGGATGGAGCAGCTCTTGGTCGGCGAGGTCGGCGATGGTCACCTCGTCGGCGGCGGTCACCGCGTGATCCTTGGGGACCACGACCACGGTGTTCTCCACGTAAAGAGGAATCACGCTGAGCCCGTCCCGGTCGAACGGAAGTCTGGCGAATCCCGCGTCGGCGCCGCCGTTTCGCAGGAGCTCCACCACCTCGGCGGCGGGAACCGTGACCAGGGTGATCGGCACGCCGGGCATCCGCTCCGTCCAGATGTTGACCCATTTCGCGGGGGTCACCCCGGGCGGGTACGCCAGTCGGAACACTTCGCCGGTCTCTCGCTCAGTCACTTCCTCAGCGTAGCGATGTCAGGGGAACCGTTCCGACTGACTACTCTTGGCGCCATGCCCTCGCCCAAACCGAAGACCGTCCAGACGATGAAGCCCGCGACCGCGGCCAAGAAGCTGGGTGTCCTCCTCTCGGCCACTCCCGCCGAGTTCCAGGCGGGTGTCGTCTCCAGGGACGAGCTGAACGAGATGCAGTCGACGCCCCCCGCCTGGCTGGCCGACCTGCGCCGCAACGGCCCACATCCCAAGCAGGTCATCGCCGCGAAGCTCAGGGTCTCCACTTCGGGCCTGATCCGAGGCGGGATCACCGGGCCGCTCACCACCGCGGAGATCGATGAGCTGAAGGCGGAGAACCCGCCGTGGCTGGAGCGCGAGCGGACCATCCATGCCGAGGCCCGCAAAGAAGCACTCCGCCTCAAGCAACGCTAGACAGCACCAGCCCGTACGCCGCGGACCATTACGACACCATCAGGACCGCGTCGGCCGCCGACCACTTCGCGCGCATCGGGAGCTTCAGCATCCTGCGGCACGGGGACATCATCGCCGTCAAGTACGGCAACGGTGGCGGCGGCACCGGTGAGGCCACCGGGCACGTCATGATCGTGCAGGAGAAGCATCTCCACGACCGCGACGGGAATCCCGCCACCACCGAGTGGGCCGTGCGGGTGATCGACAGCACGAGCAACCCGCACGGCGCGGCGGAGAGCGCCGGCCCGGGCTCGCCGTACCTGGCCTACCCCGACACCCGGTCGGTCCCCGACTTCGGCGGGGTCGGCGACGACGAGGAGTACAACGGCGCGGGCCGCGGATGGATCTTCGTCCAGACCGTGGACAACCGGCCGACCGGTTACTGGTGGGGCGCGAACGAGTCCGCTTTCCACCCGGTGGCCGATCGCCCGATGGCCCTCGGCAGGGTGCTGGAGTGACGCCCGCCTACCAGCGCAGACGCAGGGTGGTGATGAACTCGCCGAGCCGGTCGGCGATGATCTGGTGGTCGTGGAGCGACGGGTGCCAGTGGCAGCCCTGGTAGTCCAGGCCGGTCTCGGCGTAGTACCAGTAACGGACGCGGTCGTGGCGTTCCCGGACGATCTGCTGCGCGGCGTCGGCGAGTGCGGTGGTGCCGGACACGTGGGTGGCGGTGACCACGATGACGGTGCGGGGGCCGTAGCGGGCGCGGAGTTTGTCGAGGAAGCCGTGGTAGGCGGTGCGGTAGGCGGCCACCAGGCTCTCGGGGGTCCACGGCTCGCCGGGGTTGATGGCGGTGGAGAAGTCGTTGATGCCTAGGCCGACGACGACCAGTTGGGGACGCCACGTGCCGGGGTTGCGCCAGATGTCGCCTTCGACGTTCAGCAGGGCCCGGTCGTAGTAGGTGCGGAAGTCGGTCCCGGGCTCGATGCCGTTGTAGTTGCGCACCATGCCGCGGCCGGAGAAGGCGTTGATCTGGTAGTCGGCGGAAAGGCGGCGCGCGGTGAGGGCGGCGAAGCCGAGGTCGGCGTTGGTGGTGCGGTTGACCTGGTCGGTGGTGCAGTCGCGGGTGTCGGAGACGTTGCCGTAGCCCGCGGTGTAGGAGTCGCCGATGAACTCGATCTGCCGGTGGCGCGGGGGCGGTCCTGGAAGGATCGCCCCGCCGGGGACGGCCACGAAGCCGCCGAACGCGCTGGTGGCCCAGGGGCTCTCGCTGCGTTTGACGAGCCGCACGCTGTGCACGCCCTTGGCCAGGCCGCGGACCCAGTACGTGGTCCGGCCGGGCGTCACCAGCGTGGTGACGGTCGCGCCGTCGATCTGGACGTCGTAGTCGGCGTCGGCGTCGTTGAGGACGATCCCGACGCCGGTGCCGCGGAAGCGGCCTTCGAAGTAGACGCCGGGCCAGCTGTACCGGACGGAGTGGCCGCCGTCCTGGACGCGGCCGGCGGTGTGGGTCGTGGACAGGACGCCGGTGGAGGGATGGGCGGCGTGGGCGGTGCCGGACAGCACTGTGGCGCTGAGGAGCGCGGCGAGCACTGCGGTCACACGGAAGGGTCGCACGGTTCTCCTTCCCACGGCGGTCGGGCCGTGGTGGTTCGACGGGGGCACGGGAGAGATCGACAGGAGAAGGCACAACGACTACTGGGGCGACCGGCTGAACGTAACCAGCGGGTACGAGGGGCACAATGCTTGGTCCTGTGCCTGCACGGCGGCACGGGGCTCACCACGGGGAACACGGCGGTGCGGTGCCTGCTCGGTGAAACGAGCTGAAACAGGCGCAGACATGAAACTTTCGATGGCGTTGTTGGCGGTTGTCCCAGTAAGACAACGTGGAGAAGGACTCCGCCGTCCGAAACGTTTCAGCCCAATGTTGACACTTTTCTGTGGGCCTACACAGACTTTGTCCCTGGGCGGCGGTTCTCATGCCTCGCCCCGGGTGGCCGGCGACGTGTCCGGCGACGTCTCCACGTTTTCGGGGCGTCGCGGCGGTCGCGTGCCCCCGACGTCCCCCCGATCACTGTGTTCCAGTGGAGGAACAGGCATGATCGACAACGCCACCCCGCGTGCTGGAGGTCGCCGGCTCACGCTCGGCGTCCGCAGCGCGCTCGTCATCGGTACGGTCGGCGTCCTGGCCGCCGGCCTGGCCGTGGCGGCCACGACCGCCCCGGCCGCCGCCGCAAGCACCCTCGGTGAGGCGGCCGCGATCAGCGGCCGGTACTTCGGTACGGCCATCAGCGCGAGCAAGCTCGGCGACTCGCAGTACACCACCATCGCGAACCGCGAGTTCAACATGGTGACGGCCGAGAACGAGATGAAGATCGACGCCACCGAGCCCAACCGGGGGCAGTTCAGCTTCACCAACGCCGACCGGGTCTACAACTGGGCCGTGCAGAACGGCAAGCGCGTGCGCGGGCACACCCTGGCCTGGCACTCGCAGCAGCCCCCATGGATGCAGTCGCTCAGCGGCAGCAGCCTGCGCCAGGCGATGATCGACCACATCAACGGCGTGATGGCCCACTACCGGGGCAAGATCTACGCCTGGGACGTGGTCAACGAGGCCTTCGACGACGGCAACGGCGGGCGCCGCGACTCCAACCTGCAGCGCACCGGCAACGACTGGATCGAGGTCGCGTTCCGTACGGCCCGCGCCGCCGACCCGGCCGCCAAGCTCTGCTACAACGACTACAACATCGACAACTGGACGTGGGCCAAGACGCAGGGCGTCTACAACATGGTCCGCGACTTCAAGCAGCGCGGTGTGCCGATCGACTGCGTGGGCCTGCAGGCGCACTTCAACAGCGGCAGCCCCTACAACAGCAACTTCCGCACCACGATCTCCAGCTTCGCCGCCCTCGGGGTGGACGTGCAGATCACCGAGCTGGACGTGCAGGGTGCCTCGGCGCAGACCTACGCCGCCATCACCAACGACTGCCTGGCGGTGCCCCGCTGCACCGGCATCACCGTCTGGGGCGTCCGTGACCAGGACTCCTGGCGTTCGGGCGACACCCCGCTGCTGTTCAGCGGCGGCAACAAGAAGCCTGCCTACGACGCGGTGCTCAACGCCCTCAACAACGCGTCGCCGACTCAGTCGCCCACGGTGACGCCTACCGTGACACCCACGGTCACGCCTACCGTGACGCCCACGGTGACGCCCACGGTGACGCCGCCCCCCGGTGGATGCAGTGTCACGGCGACGACACAGACCCAGTGGGCGGGTGGATACGTCATCCAGCCGGTCACGGTACGCAACACCGGTAACGCGGCCATCAGTGGATGGACGGTGACCTTCTCCTTCCCGTCCGGCCATACCCTCACCGGCTCGTGGAACGCCAGCATCTCCGGCAGCGGTGGCTCCATGAGCGCGAGGAACGCCGCGTACAACGGCAATCTGGCACCGAACGGCACCACGACGTTCGGCTTCCAGGTCGCCCGCGGTGGCAGTGACAGTTCGGTCGCGAGCGGCTACACCTGCCGCGTCAACTGACCTGACCTCCCTGTGCGCGTCCCGGGAACCCCGGGGCGCGCACAGTCATGTCCGGGGCCGGTCCATCTTCGTGGTGTCGCGCGGCTCCACGTACGGCTCCTCGCCCGCGGGCCGGCCGGCCTCGATCGCCCGGCCGCGGGCGAGCTCGGCGTCGAACTCCACGCCGAGCAGGACCGCGATGTTGGTGATCCACAGCCAGACGAGGAAGACGATGACCCCGGCCATGGCGGCGTAGGTCTTGCTGTAGGAGCCGAAGTTGGCGACGTAGAAGCCGAACGCCGCCGAGGCGACGATCCAGGTGACGACGGCCAGGATGCTGCCCGGGGTCACCCAGCGGAAGCCGGGGTGGCTGACGTTGGGTGCGGCCCAGTAGAGCAGCGCCAGCACCAGCGTGACCACGATCACCAGGACGGGCCACTTGGCGATCCCCCAGACGGTCAGCGCCGTCTGGCCGATACCGAGCAGCCGTCCTGCCTGGTCGGCGAGCCCGCCGGTGAACACCACGGCGACGGCGCCCGCGGCCATGAGGATCACCAGCATCGCGGTGATGGCCAGGCGCAGGGGGAGGGTCTTCCAGATGGGCCGTCCCTCCGGCATCTCGTACATGACGTTGGAGGCCCGCATGAACGCCGCGACGTACCCCGACGCCGACCACAGCGCGACCCCGATGCCGAGGGCGGTCGCGATCCCCGCGGCCTGCCTGCTGCTCTGCAGCGCGGTGAGCACCGTGTCGATGATCTCCCGCGCGGCGCCCGGCGCGAGCGCGCTCAGGTTGTCGGTGAGCGGCTTGGTGGCCGACTGGCCGAACAGCCCGAGCAGGGACACCACGGCCAGCAGCGCCGGGAAGATCGACAGCACCGAGTAGTAGGTGAGCGCGGCCGCCCAGTCGGTGAGCTTGTCCTCCTGGAACTCCTTGACGGTGCGCTTCAGGACTCCCCACCACGACCGCCGCGACAGTTGCCCCGGCCGGTCGGGCGCCTCGTCGTCTCGTGGTGGACGTTCGCTCATGAGTCCCTCCCGCGCGTGCCGGCCTCGCCGCGCGAGCTACCCCTGGAGGGCGTGGTCACTCCCCTCGGGGGCCGGTGGTGATACCCGCGAATCACGGGGAAGGTAGCCGGTCCGGCATCACACAGGGAGGAACACGATGGACGCCATAGTTCTGCTCAAGGACGACCACAAGACCGTCGAGAAGCTGTTCAAGGAGTTCGAGAAGGCCGGGGAGAAGGCGTACGCGGAGAAGCGGCGCATCGTGGAGAAGGTCATCGAGGAGCTCACCACACACGCCTACATCGAGGAGCAGATCTTCTACCCCGCCGCCCGCGAGAGCGTGCCGGACACCGAGAGCCACGTGCTGGAGAGCGTCGAGGAGCACCACGTGGTCGTCTGGATGTTGTCGGAGCTCAAGGGCCTGGACCCGCAGGACGAGCGGTACGACGCCAAGATGACCGTGCTGATGGAGAACGTGCGGCACCACGTCGAGGAGGAGGAGCAGGAGTGGTTCCCGCAGGTGCGTGAGGCGATGGGGCGCAAGCGGCTGCAGGAGCTCGGGGAGCAGATGGAGAAGGCCAAGGCCGAGGCGCCCTCCGACCCGCTGCGGCTCGCCAGTGCGGAGAAGTAGCCGACGGTCATCTCCATTCCTGCTGAGTGTGAGTATTCGCCCTCTTACGGTGGTGAGTCTGGACAAAAGGGAAGGAGTCAGGCGTCAAGCACGTCACCACACAGGGGGGCCGGATGATCAGGACTCTTCACAAGATGGGGATCCGCTCCGGGATGATGTACACGGCGGGGATGATGTCGGTGGGGGCGTCGTTCCTGTCCTGGCTCCTGTCCAAGGAGGTCGAGAGGGACCTGGCGCGGGCCGACCGCTGGGGCCTGTTCGTCGGGGAGTGGGCGCCGACCTTCTTCGCGCTGGGCGTCGCGCTGCGCATGGAGGAGAACCGGCAGGAAATGATCATGTCCGGCATGGGCGGGCCGGGCTACGAGGAGATGGGCGGCGTGGACGAGCGCACGGCCCGCCGCCTCGGCGGCCGGACCACCGCCCGCATCTAGCCGGTCCGCGCACCGGGCGCCGGCCCGGTGCGGGCCGTACACCCGGCGGGCGGGTCACCGGGCCCGTCCGGCCGGGCCGCGGGGGACGGCGCCGGCCGGCCCCGGGTGCGGTCAGTTCGAGGCGACGTACGTGCGGGGCCGCAGGGCCTGGCCGCGGAGGGCGGTGAGGGCGGCGGCACGGCCGACCGGGGTGAGCCCGGCCACGTGGGGCTGGTCGGGGTGGCCCGCGTGCGCCGATGAGGTGCACAGGTGCAGGGCGTCCAGCCGGTGGCACAGGTCGGTCACCGCGCCGGTGACGTCGGCGGCGGTGGCGGTGCGCCAGCCCTCGCCGCTCACGACCTCGGCCACCCGCTCGGCCAGCGCCGTGCAGGTCAGCGGCTCACCGCCGGTGAGCAGCATCAGGCCGGCCTCGCGCACCGACGTCTCCAGTTCGCGCTCCCCGCCGGCGGGCGCGAGCAGCGCGGACGCCGCCGCCTGCCACATCGCCGCGGGGTCGTCAAGCAGCCGCCGCCCGGCCGTGGTGATGGTGAGCGCCCCGCCGGTGCGGCGCACCGCGCGCATCTCACGTTCGGCGATGCGGTGCAGCGTGGCGAGCGAGCCGCCCTCGGTGTCCGTCCAGCCGAACCGCTCGGCCGCCTCGGCGGCGAACGGCCCGGCGACGCCGTGGCCCGGCGTGAGCGCGAGACCGCCGGGCAGCGCCGCGGCCTCGAGCAGCAGGCGCAGCGCGGCGAAGTGGGCCCCCTCCGGCGCCGGGATGGGCGCGTGCAGCCGCACCTCGAAGGGCTGGGCCAGCTCCCTGCGGGCCGCGCCCCGGCCGAGCACCCACCGGTTGAGGCGCTCGCCGTGCACGCGGTCCACCCAGTTGTCCCCGCCGAGCTCGGCGCGCGGCGCGGTGAGCCAGCGGCGGGTGAGCGCCTCGGCGCGGACCTTCCAGGCGCTCGTGGCGGGACGCAGGTCGCCCGCCACCACGGCGAGCTCCAGCGCCGCCGAGCAGGCGATGTGGGCGCCGAGCTCCTCGGGGCCCATGATCGAGCTCCAGCGCAGCTCCGGCACGTCGGGCGGCAGCACCCCCGTGGCGGTCAGCGCCCGCTGGTACGCCGCCGCGCCCGCCTCCTCGCCCTCCGTCTCGTAGGTCCGCAGGATGCGCGAGGTGGACGCCGAGCCGCAGATCGCGGCGTAGCGGTCGAGCCCGCCGAGGCGCAGCAAACGCCCGAGCGCGGCGGCGACCGCGGTGTGGTCGTCCTTCACCTTGACGGGCAGGGTGTACCAGAGGAACTCGCACACGTCGAGTTGTGTGACGGTCTCCAGGGGCTCACCGCCGGTGAGCCATTCGACGGCCACCCGCGCGCGGTCGGCGGCGGCGGGGGCGACGCGTTCGAGCTCCGTCAGGAGCGCGGCGACGTCGGGTGCGGGCATGTTTCGCAGTCTGCCGTATAGGCCAGGGCCCTGACGACGGCTTCCGCCACGGACGATTCCCACGTCACCCACCTGTGAAGAACGGTATTCCAAAAGAGCTGTCGGGTACGGAGCAGGACGTCATATCCAGCGGTCGAGCAGCATCCTGCGGTGCCAATCGTCGTAGGGAATTATCTCGGCGGCCAGTACGGGGTACAGCCACCAGAAGTTCACCAGCGCCACCAGGACGAAGGCCCCGGCCACGGCGGCGCCGGCGGCCCGGCGCACCGGCGGCGCGTTCACCGGGCCGATGACGAGCCCGGCGATCAGCGTGAGCGCCAGGATCATGAACGGGATCATGGGGGCGGTGTAGAACAGGAACATCGTGCGGTTGTCGGCGATGGCGTAATAGAACCACGGAAGCCACCCCACCGCGTAGGCCAGCAGCACGGCACCGGCGCGCCAGTCGCGGGTGGAGACGTACCAGGCGATCAAGCCCACCAGGGCGGCGACGGCGCCGTACCAGATGACCGGGGTGCCGACGCCGAGCACGGCCTGGGAGCACTTGTCCGTGCCGCAGCCTGACGGGCTCTCGTAGAAGAACGCCACGGGCCGCAGCAGCAGCGGCCACTCCCAGGGCTTCGACTGGTAGGGGTGGGTCGAGTCCAGGCCGGTGTGGAAGCTCAGGACCATCCACTGGTAGTCCCACCAGGAGCGCAGGGAGTTGAACACGAAGTAGGCGGGTCCGCTCGAGGTGGCCTGCGCCCAGTTGCGGCCGTACCCGTAGGCGGTGGCGAACCAGCCGGTCCACGTCACCAGGTAGGCCGCCGCGGGCACCACGCCCATGGCGAGGACGACCTGGGGGACGTCGAGGCCGAGCGCGCCGCGGTACGGCCGCCGCAGGCCGACGGCGCGGCGGGCCCCGGCGTCCCACATGACGCTCATCACGGCGAACGCGATGAGGAAGAACACGCCGCTCCACTTGGTGGCGCAGGCGGCGCCGAGGCACAGGCCGCCGGCGACGCGCCACCACCGCGCGCCGAGCCTCGGCCCGGTGTCGTTCAGCGGGGAGCTCTCGTACCACTCCGCGAGCCGCAGCCGTGCCTGGTCGCGATCGGCCACCAGGCAGGCGAACCCGGCGAGCACCCACATCATCAGGAAGCCGTCGAGCAGCGCGGTGCGGCCGAGCACGAAGGCCAGCCCGTCCACGGCGAGCAGCAGCCCGGCCATGCAGCCGAGGATCGTCGAGCGGGTCATGCGGCGCGCCACCCGCGCGATGATCAGGATCGACACCACGCTCACCACGGCGGCGGCGAAACGCCAGCCGAAGGGGTTGGCGCCGAAGATCCACTCGCCGGCGCCGATCATCCACTTGCCGAGCGGCGGGTGCACGACGTAGGAGGCGCACTTGTCGAGCTCGTTGGGCGCGCACTGCTGCCAGATGTTCGGGTTGCCGCCGAGCAGCATCTTGTCGGCGTCCTTGAGCGCCACCCGCTCCACGCCCCACCGCACCAGGGACAACGAGTCCTTGGCGTAGTAGGTCTCGTCGAACACGACCGCGCGGGGGTTTCCGAGGTCCTTGAAGCGCAGCACCGCGCCGAACGCCGCCACCAGCAGCGGCCCGACCCACGCCCACAGGGGGCTGCCGCGGAACGGCGGGACCAGCCGGTCGCGCACCGAGCCCGGCTCCGCCGGGTCGTTCTGCGACTCCGGCTGCTCGAAGTCCTGGTTAGGGTAGTCCGTCACGGCCACCCGGACATCGTACGGGGCGGTCTCTACGGCCAACCTAAGAAACACCTCTAACGGCCCCAATTGGGGGAGTCCTGGCGGAAAGTGGCCCAGGGATGACCTCGGACACCATGGGAGAAGATGGACGGGTGAACGGCAAGGGCAGGCTGGTGCTGGCGGGCGCCCCCATCGGCAGGGCGGACGACGCGTCCGCGCGGCTGCGCGACGCGCTCGCCGGGGCGGACGTCGTGGCCGCCGAGGACACCCGCAGGCTGCGCAGGCTGGCGGCCGACCTCGGTGTCACGGTCGGCGGTCGCGTGGTCTCCTACTACGACGCCAACGAGGCCGTGCGGGCCGAGGAGCTGCTCGGCGCGCTGCGTGACGGCGAGACCGTGCTGGTGATCACCGATGCGGGCATGCCGGGCGTGTCCGACCCCGGGTACCGCCTCACGCGGCTCGCGGTGGACGCCGGCATCGAGGTGACCGCGCTGCCGGGGCCGTCCGCCGTCACCACCGCGCTGGCGGTCTCCGGGCTGCCGTCCGACCGGTTCTGCTTCGAGGGGTTCCCGCCGCGCAAGGCCGGCGAGCGGGCACGGCGCCTCGCCGGGCTGGCCGACGAGCGGCGCACCATGGTGTTCTTCGAGGCCCCGCACCGGCTGGCCGCCACCCTGGAGGCGATGGCGGAGGCGTTCGGCCCCGACCGGCGGGCCGCCGTGTGCCGCGAGCTCACCAAGACCTACGAGGAGGTGCGGCGCGGCCCCCTGGCCGAGCTGGCCGGGTGGGCGGCCGGTGAGGTGCGCGGCGAGATCACTCTGGTGGTCGCCGGGCACGACCCGGGCGACGTGACCGCCGACATCGGGGAACTGGTGGCCGAGGTGGCCCGCATGCAGGAGGCGGGGGTGCCGCGCAAGCAGGCCATCGTGGACGTCGCGCGGGCCGCGGGTGTCGCGCGGCGCACTTTGTACGACGCCGTTCATGGCGCCGGCGGCGTTCGCCCAGCTTAGAGCGGTGCCGCCCGGCACGGTTCCAAGGTCCTCTGGTTGAGAAGGCCCCTCGCCCCTTAAGGTGCGCAGGTGGCTGTTCGCGCCTTCCCTCGACGAATTCCCGGCGTGTCGCGGCTCTTCGGGGATTCACCGGTTCCCCCCGATCCGGCTTCCCCGTCCCCGGGCTCCGTACGCGACCGTCTGGTCCCGCCGTTCCAAGGCAGTCCCCTGTGGGGGTGGGCCGGCCCGCTGCTGGTGACGGCGTTCGCCGCGGTGCTGCGCCTGTACCGGCTCGGCGAGCCCAGAGCGGTGGTCTTCGACGAGACCTACTACGCCAAGGACGGGTTGTCCCTGCTGCGCTACATGGTCGAGCGCAGCATGCTCGGCTCGGCGGAGGACCCCATCGCCGACCGACGTCTGCTCGAGGGCCGCACCGATCTCTGGGTGACCTGCGCGCCGGACAACGTCGACCCGTGCGCCATGTACGCGGCGCACCCGCCGTTCGGCAAGTGGATGATCGCCGCCGGTGAGTGGATCTTCGGGTGGACGCCGTTCGGGTGGCGGTTCGCGGCGGCGGTGGCCGGCATCGTGTCGGTCCTGATCATCGCGCGGGTGGCGCGCCGCATGACCCGCTCGACGATCCTCGGCTGCATGGCGGGCCTGCTGCTGTCTCTGGACGCCATGGCGTTCGTGCTGGGCCGCACGGCGCTGCTCGACGGCTTTTTGATGTTGTGGGTGCTGGCCGGGTTCGCCTGCCTGGTGGCCGACCGGGATCAGGCACGGCTGCGGCTGGTGGAGTGGTACGAGAGCTCCCCGCTGACCGGCACAGGGCCGAGGCTCGGTGTGCGGTGGTGGCGGATCGGCGCGGGGCTGTGCCTCGGCGCCGCCTGCGCCGTCAAGTGGAGCGGCGTGTTCTTCCTCATCGCGTTCGCCGTGATGAGCGTCATGTGGGACGCCGGGGCCCGGCGGGCGATCGGCCTGCGGCGGCCGTACCGGGGCGCGCTCGGCCTGGACGCGCCCGCGGCGTTCCTCTCCCTGGCCGTGGTCCCGGCCGCGGTGTACATGCTGACCTGGTTCGGGTGGTTCGCCTCCGCGCTCGGCTGGGGCCGCAACTGGACGCAGGCGACCTCCGCCGGCCCGGCCTACTTCGTGTTCAGCTCCCTGCGGTCCTGGTTCTCCTACCAGTTCCAGGTGCTCGGCTTCCACACCGGGCTGGCCAGCAAGCACTCCTACCAGTCGTGGCCGTGGGAGTGGCCGCTGCTGGTGCGGCCGGTGGCGTTCCACTACAAGAGCCCGCCGTGCCCGACGGGCACCTGCTCCGAGGCCGTGGTCGGCGTCGGCACGCCGATCATCTGGTACGGCGCGGTGGTCGCCCTCGTGGGCCTGATCGCCTGGTACTTCTCCGGCCGCGACTGGCGCGCCGGTGCCGTGCTGCTCGGGTTCGGCGTGGGGTGGCTGCCGTGGTTCTACTACGCGATCGCCGACCAGCGCACGATGTTCCTCTTCTACACCGCCCCCATGATCCCGTTCATGATCCTCGCCCTGGTGCTGATCGCCGGCATGATGATCGGGCCGGAGGGCCTCGCCTCCACCCGGCGCGCGGCCGGGGCGGCGGGCGTCGGGGCGTTCATGCTGCTCGCGCTGATCAACTTCTGGTGGCTGTACCCGGTGATCTCGGCCGAGACCATCCCCTACGACGACTGGTACCGCCGCATGCTGTTCCGGAGCTGGATCTAGGCCTGTCTTCCGCACGAGCCAGAAAGTCCCTGTGTGCTCCAGGGTGACGTGCGGAAGGTGGGCTAGGACTCCTTCTTCTCGCGCGCCGGGCGCAGGCCCCGGCGCAGCGTGATGGCGGCGGCCAGGAAGGCCACCGGCATCGCGGGCAGCAGGTAGCGGTAGTCGAACTCGGCCGTGGCGGCCGGGGCCACCACCAGGGCCGCCGCCGCCACCCACGGCAGCAGCGCGGGGCCGCCGAGCTCGCGCCAGCGCGCCACGATGCCCGCCGCGGACACCAGCAGGGCGATGCCGAGCACCAGGCCGGGCAGGTAGGCGAACCGCTGGTAGCGCTCCATGATCGTCGCCCACGGCCAGTAGACCCGGGTGCTGGCCCGGCCCTGCTCGTAGGCCACCATGTCGCGGTCGACCGTGCCTCCCGCGTAGGACGGCCACGAGGGCGGCGACTTCAGCAGCCGCACGGGATCGCGGGCGCTCACGCCCCGGGCGTCGAACTGGTACTGGTTCCAGGTCAGCGCGTCGGGGAACACCGGGCGGTCCCAGCGGAAGCTGCGCAACAGGTCCCCGGTGACGGCCGAGAGGTAGTCGCCGGGCTGGGCCAGGATGGCGCGCCGGGCGAACCGGCCCGCCGTGTCGTTGATCGACCGGTCCCACTTGTCGGCGCCCCAGCGGTGCAGCACCTCGCCCTCGCCCTTCCACCACAGGTAGAGCTGCGAGAACGGGCTGCGGGCGATGCTCGGGTTGTTGCACAGGGGGATCAGGTCCTGCTCGCGCTGCAGGTCGGGCTTGATCTTCTTGCAGTCGGCGAACTTGGCCGTGCGCATGTACATGATCAGGCCGTCGCTCTGGGTCAGCGCGAACTGGCCGTTCGCCGCGGAGAACCACCCCATGTACGCGATGACCGGCACGGCGCACGCGGTCACCATGGCGAGGATCGGCTTCCAGCCGACGCGCTTGATCAGCATGTAGACCGCGACGACGGCGAGGATGGGCAGGCCGATGCTGCGGGTCAGCGCCGTGAGGGCCATCAGCAGGCCGATGGCGGCGCCCACCTTCCACGACATCGTGCGGTGCCACAGCACCAGCGTGATCACGGCCACGATCAGCAGCGTGAACATCGTGTCCGACATGATGAGCTGTTCGAGCTGGATCTGGTACGCGTCGAACAGCACCGGCGCGGCGGCGAGCGTGCCGCCCCAGTCGGGCAGGCCAAATTTGCGCCTGAGTAGCGCATAGATCAGCACGGCCGTCGCCAGGCCCATCACGTGCTGCGTAAAGACCACGAGGGCGAAGCTGTGGAAAGGCTTGAGGGCCAGCAGCCAGAAGCTGTACCCGTCCGGGCGGATCGGGTGGGGCCTCAGGTGCAGCGCGACCGAGACGTACTCGTAGGAGTCGTTGAACCACATGGCCGGCCGGTAGCCGAGCATCGTGATCACGCGCAGCGCCGCGCCCAGGGTGAGGGCGATCACGAAAAGCCGCCGCCGCCGCAGGAAACCGAGCAGTCGCGCTCCTCTGCCCGGCGCGGCCGCGTCGGCGTGCGCCTGGTCGGCAACGGTCACCATGGATTACAGGATGCCAGCCGTTTCGGGGTCTTGACCCGAGCACCGGAGGGCAGAGGGCATCATGGTTGAACTACGCAGACGATGATCGAGGCGCGAACGAGGGGTTTCTCCGTGGAACTGACCGTGGTCATGCCATGCCTGAACGAGGCGGAGACCGTCGAGACGTGTATCCGCAAGGCATTGGCGTGCATGGCCGAGCACGGCATAGACGGCGAGGTCGTGATCGCGGACAACGGGAGCACCGACGGCTCCCAGCAGCTCGCCCGCGACGCCGGCGCCCGTGTGGTGCACGTCGACGCCAAGGGGTACGGCAACGCGCTGATGGGCGGCATCCGGGCCGCGCGCGGCCGGTACGTCATCATGGGTGACGCCGACGACTCCTACGACTTCACCGCGCTGCTGCCGTTCGTCGAGGAGCTGCGCGCCGGCGCGGACCTCGTCATGGGCAATCGCTTCCGCGGCGGCATCGCGCCCGGCGCCATGCCGCCTCTGCACCGCTACCTCGGCAACCCGGTGTTGTCGTTCGTCGGGCGCCTGTTCTTCCCGAGCAAGATCCGCGACTTCCACTGCGGGCTGCGCGGGTTCCGCCGCGAGTCGATCCTGAACCTCGGCCTGCAGACCGGCGGCATGGAGTTCGCCAGCGAGATGGTCGTGAAGGCCACCCTGCAGGGGCTCGACGTGCGTGAGGTGCCCACCACGCTCAGCCCCGACGGCCGGTCCCGCCCGCCGCACCTGCGCTCCTGGCGGGACGGCTGGCGCCACCTGCGCTTCCTGCTGCTGTACAGCCCGCGCTGGCTGTTCCTGATCCCCGGCGCGGTCCTGATGCTCCTCGGTCTGGTCGCGGGCACGGCCCTGACGTTCGGGCCGGTGTACATCGGCAAGCTGGCCTTCGACATCGACACCCTGGTGGGGGCGTCCGCGATCCTGGTGATCGGCTTCCAGGCCCTGCTGTTCGGGCTTTTCACCAAGGTGTACGCCGCCGAGGAGGGCTTCCTGCCGGAGGACCGCCGCGTGCGGCGGCTTGTCGACATCGTCACGCTGGAGAAGGGCCTGATCGCGGGCGGGCTGCTGGCCCTCGCGGGCCTCGGCGGGCTGGTCGCCTCGCTGGCCCACTGGCAGGTGCGCGACTTCGGGCCGCTGATCCCCGCCGAGTCGCTGCGCCTGGTCGTGCCGTCGGCCACCGCACTGATCATGAGCTTCCAGACCATCTTCGCGGCCCTGTTCATCAGCATCCTCGGCATCCGCCGCACCAAGGAGACCCCGGCGGACGTCGCCGCCTCCGCCGCGGAGGAGGCCGCCGAGGCCGTGCAGCGGGAGTCCGCCACCGCCTGACACCCGCTTGGCGCCGGCGCCCGGCCACGTCGGCCGGGTGCCGAACCCGGCCCGGCGCGGGCCGCACCCGTCTGCCTCCGGCGCCCCGGGCGGCACCGCGCGCACGCCGCGCCGAGCGCCCCTGTCCCGGTGCGGTTGTCCACAGAACCCGGGCGATCGGTTCGAGGTCCGGTGGAAGGGCCTCTAGTCTTGGTGGCATGTCCCAGCACATCTTGACCGCCGTCGCGTGGCCGTACGCCAACGGCCCCCGCCACATCGGGCACGTCTCCGGGTTCGGCGTGCCGTCCGACATCTTCAGCCGCTACCAGCGGATGGCGGGCAACAAGGTGCTGATGGTCAGCGGGACCGACGAGCACGGCACGCCCATCCAGGTGCAGGCCGACAAGGAGGGCGTGACCGCCCGCGAGCTGGCCGACCGCTACAACCGGGTGATCGCCGAGGACCTCACGGCCCTCGGCCTGTCCTACGACCTGTTCACCCGCACCACGACGAAGAACCACTACGCCGTGGCCCAGGAGATCTTCAAGGGGCTCCACGCCAACGGCTACGTCTTCCCGCGCACCACCATGGGCGCTGTATCCCCCACCACCGGGCGCACCCTGCCCGACCGGTACATCGAGGGCACCTGCCCCATCTGCGGGTACGACGGGGCGCGCGGCGACCAGTGCGACAACTGCGGCAACCAGCTCGACCCGATCGACCTGATCAACCCGCGCAGCCGCATCAACGGCGAGACGCCGAAGTTCATCGAGACCGAGCACTTCATGCTCGACCTCCCGGCGTTCAGCGAGGCCCTCGGCACGTGGCTGCAGTCCAAGCAGGGCGAGTGGCGGCCCAACGTCCTGAAGTTCTCGCTCAACCTCCTCGGCGACCTCCAGCCGCGCGCCATCAGCCGCGACCTCGACTGGGGTGTGCCCATCCCGCTGGACGGCTGGCGCGACCGTGAGGACAAGCGGCTGTACGTCTGGTTCGACGCCGTCATCGGCTACCTCAGCGCGTCCATCGAGTGGGCGCGCCGCTCCGGCGACCCGGACGCGTGGCGGCAGTGGTGGCAGAACCCCGACGCCCGCGGCTACTACTTCATGGGCAAGGACAACATCGTCTTCCACTCCGAGATCTGGCCGGCGATGTTGCTCGGCTACAACGGCGAGGGGGCGCGCGGCGGCACGCCGGGGTCGCTCGGCACGCTGGCGCTGCCGTCCGAGGTGGTGTCCAGCGAGTTCCTCACCATGGAGGGCCGCAAGTTCTCCTCCAGCCGCCAGGTCGTCATCTACGTGCGCGATTTCCTGTCCCGCTACGACGCCGACGCCCTGCGGTACTACATCGCGGTGGCCGGCCCGGAGAACCAGGACACCGACTTCACCTGGTCGGAGTTCGTCAACCGCAACAACGGCGAGCTGGTCGCGGCGTGGGGCAACCTCGTCAACCGCTCCATCTCGATGGCCGCGAAGAACTTCGGCGAGGTGCCCGAGCCCGGCGACCTCACCGACGCCGACCGCGCCCTGCTGGCCCGCAGCCGCGACGCCTTCCCGGCCGTCGGCGCCGAGCTCGGCAGGTCCCGCTTCAAGAACGCCGTCACCGAGGCGTTCGACGTGGTGCGCGACGCCAACCGCTACCTCGCCGAGCAGGAGCCCTGGAAGCTCAAGGACGATCCCGAGCGGGTCAAGTCCATCCTCCACGTGGCCCTCCAGGTCGTGGACGACGCCAAGACCCTGCTGACGCCGTTCCTCCCGACGTCCTCCAACAAGATCCACGCCATGCTCGGCGGCGAGGGCGTCTGGTCCGGCATGCCCGCCATCCAGGAGGTCGACGAGGACGGCGGCCCGGCCTACCCGGTGATCAGCGGCGACTACACCGGCGCCGCCACCTGGGAGTCGCGCCCCGTCCGCCCCGGCACCCCGCTGGCCCCGCCCACCCCGCTGTTCCCCAAACTCGACCCCAAGGTCGTGGACGAGGAACTGTCCCGCCTCGGCCGATGAGCCGCGACACCACGCCGCCCCCCGTCCCGCGGCCGCTGGACGGGGAGGTGTTCGACAGTCACTGCCACCTGGACATCATGGTGGGGGAGCGGCAGGCGTCCACCGCCGATCCCGTCGGCACGGCGGCGCAGGCGGCGGGCACGGACGTGCGGCGCATCCTCGACGCGGCCCGGTCCGTGGGCGTGACGCGCCTCGTGACCATCGGGTACGACCTGCGGTCCTCCCGGTGGAACGCCGCCACCGCCGAGGCCGTGGACGGGGTCTACGCGGGGGTGGCCGTCCATCCGAACGAGGCCCACCACGCGACCCCGGAGACCCTCGGCGAGATCGAGAAGCTGGCCCGCGAGCCCCACGTGCGCGCGGTCGGCGAGACCGGGCTGGACTACTACCGCGACTGGTCCCCCAAGGACGCACAGCAGGAATCGTTCCGCGCCCACATCGAGATCGCCAAGCGCACCGGCAAGGCCCTGGTGATCCACGACCGCGACGCCCACGAGGACGTCCTCAAGGTCCTCAGCGAGGAGGGCGCACCGGACATCGTGGTCTTCCACAGCTTCTCCGGCGACGCCGGCTACGCCACCCGGTGCGTGCGGGCCGGCTACCACCTGTCCTTCTCCGGCCCGGTCACCTACAAGAACGCCGCCGCCCTTCGCGAGGCCGCCCGGGTGACCCCGCCGGAGCTCATGCTGGTCGAGACCGACGCGCCGTACCTCCCGCCCACCCCGCACCGGGGCAAGCCCAACGCCCCCTACCTGATCCCGTTGACGCTGCGCTGCCTGGCCGAGCTGAAGTCCGTCCCCGAGTCCGAGCTGGCCGCCACGATCAGCGTCAACGGCGAGCGCGTCTTCGGCGCCTGGTAGCCCCTTTCAGCCACCGACAGAGGCACCGAGGTCGGCGGGCGCCACATCCGCCGCGGGTGAACCCTCGCCGGGGTACAGCATGTGGGCCGTGCCTCCCGCCCTCGCCAGGGTCAGGGCGCCCTGCCCGGAGGACTGGTCGGGGGACCCGGCGAGCAGGACCGTACCGGGGGCGTACGGAGCCGGTGAGCCTGAGGTGGCCAGCGACCAGCCGAAGTGGTCGTACGGACGGGGGTCGGGGGCGGTGAGGACACTCGAGGCGCCGCCGCCGGTCAGGGGGATCAGGTGGATCGCTCCGCTCTCGGGGCCGTCACGGGACTCGAAGGGGCTGCCCGCGGCGAGGGAGAGGCCGGTGGCGGTGGTGAGCAGGGTCAGGGACCAGCCGAGGGCCGAGCCGGCGGCGGGAGAGCCGGAGGACAGGGGGCCTTCGCCGGAGCGGATGGTGCCGGCCGGGGCGAGTTCGCCCTTGGAAGCGGGCCGGAAGAGCTGGATGACGCCGGAGTCCGGGGCGTCGCCGTTGTCGGCCAGGGGAGCGCTGACCGCCAGGTAGGGCTTTCCCCCGTACCCGCCGTACGCGAGGGCGTGGCCGAAGCGGTCGCCGGTGGCGTCCTTCACGCCGCGGGCCGCCTCGGAGAGGGTCCACTTGACGGAGGAGAGATCGTCGGTCATGACGTCGAGCAGCAACACAACCGCGCCGGAGTTCTCGGTCCCGGCGCCGCCCTTCTGCCGGCCGGCACCGTCGTCGTTCTCGTACGGGGTGCCGACGGCCAGGTCCAGGGCGGTGTGCCGGCCGCCCATGAGCCCGAGGGCCAGGGACCAGCCGTACAGGTCGCCCTCCTCGCTGTTGCCGATGACGTTCTCGGTCTCCTGGGTGACGGTCCGCGGGCGGGACAGGTCAGTGGGCTGGTACACGTACACGGCGCCGGAGTCGGTCACGCCGTCGGCGTCCTGGTACGGGGCGCCGACCACGAGCGCGTCGGGCCGCCCCAGGATCTGGCCGGTCGCGAGCGACCAGCCGAAGTGCGCGTCCCGCTCGGGGGACGGCGCGGTGAGCCGCACGGGGGCCCGGCGCGTCCCGGCGCGGCCGTAGAAGACGTACACGGCGCCCGCTCCGGCTTCGCCGTCCACGGTGGTGTACGGCGCGCCCACGACGATGTCCATGCACGCGTCGCCGTCGAGGTACGCGGCGCGGACCGACCAGCCGAAGGCGTCACCGGCCCGTGGCTCCGGGGCGGTGAGCACGATGCTCCGGGCGGTGGCGGAGCTCCCGACGGGGACGACACGCACCGCACCGGCGCCCCACGTCCCGGACACCTCGGCCAGCGGGTCGCCGGCCACCGCGTCGTCCTGCCCGTCGGCGTCGAAGTCCCGCGCCCCGGCGCAGGCCGCGCCTCCGTCGGCGGCGCCGGTGGCCGGCCCGGCACAGGCGACGAGCAGCGCCGCCGTGAGCAGGGCCGCCAGGACGTGGCGCGAGGTCACAGGCGTACCTCGATCGTCTTGCTCTCGGAGACCTTCAACATGAGCGTGGCGGGCCCGCGGGCGGGCGCCAGGTCGTAGACCAGCACACCGTCGATCTTGGCACCGGGTGTCATCGTGGCGGGGAACGCGGTGGAGACCGGCAGCGGCTGGTGCTCGGCCCCCCGGTCGTCCAGGAGCGTGGGCGGCGCCGGGGTGATCCGCGCCTCCGTGCCGCCGGGGTTGGAGAGCGTCCACGGCACCAAGCAGAGCCGCCCCTCGTCCGGCGTGACCCCCTCGTAGGAGGTCAGCCCGCACCGGGGCGCGCTCGGCACGACGAATTGCGCTCCCGCGTACGGGGCGTCGAACGAGAACCACCGGGCCACGTCGGTGACCCGCGTGGGCGCGACGGCCGCGGCGCTCGCCGCCACGGCCCGCCCCGGTCGCCGGTCCTGCTGTACCACCATCGAGAGCACCGCCGCCGACACCACCAGCGCTCCCACGACGGCCAGCGCGGGCACCAGCCACTTGCGCGCCCGCTCCTTGGTGCCCGTCCCTGGCATGGTGGGCATGTTCCCGATCTCCGGCGGCCGGGTCTCGTCCTCGACCGGCGCCACGGGCTCGGTCGCGTTGAACGGGTACGGCAGAGCTGTCGCGGGCGGCGGCGCCATGGGGACGGCGGCCTGCTGAGGGACGGCCTGCTGCGGGACGGCCTGATAGGGGAAAGTCTGTCCCGGAACGGCCTGTCCCGGAACGGCCTGTCCCGGAACGGCCTGTCCCGGAACGGCCTGTCCCGGAACGGCCTGTCCCGGAACGGCCTGTCCCGGGACGGTCTGTCGCGGTACGGCCGGGAGCGGGGCGGGTGTGGGTGTCGGCGGGTCAGGGGTGGCGAGGTTCGCGGGCGGTTGCCAGGACTCCAGCAGCTCGCTGGCCACCAGCGTGGGCGCCTCGGGCTGCGCGATCAGGGTGGGCGGGTCCACCGGCACGGGCTCGGTCAGCGCGCCCCCGCCGACCAGCGCGATCAGCAGGTCCTGCGCCGTCGGCCGCCGGGACGGGTCGGCGTCGGTGGCCAGCCGCACCAGGCGGTCCAGCGGCGTGGGCAGCTCACCGAGGTCGGGGCGCCCGTTCAGCACCCGGGACGCCAGCGTCAGCATGTCGCCCCGCCCGTACGGGTGCCGCCCGTTGCCCGCGTACGCCACCAGGCACCCCCAGGCGAACACGTCGGCGGCGGGTGTGATCTCCTCGCCGCGCACCTGCTCGGGCGCCCACCACCCGGGGCTGCCGAGCAGTTCGCCGGACCGGGTCACGCCCTGTGTCGCGTCCAGCGCCCGCGCGATGCCGAAGTCGATGACCCTCGGGCCCGACATGGACAGGATGACGTTCGCGGGCTTGAGGTCGCGGTGCACCAGCCCGGCCACGTGGATGGCGGCGAGCGCCGCCGCGACGCCGAGCGCGACGCCGTGCAGCGTGCCGGCCTCCAGCGCGCCGTACTTGGTGATCTGCCGGGACAGGGGAGTGCCGGGGATGAACTCGGTCACCATGTACGGCCGGCCGTCGTCGGCGTTCCCGTTGTCCAGCACCTGCGCGGTGCAGAACGACGCCACCCGGCGGGCGTTCGCCACCTCGGAGTGGAACCGGGCCGCGAAGCCCTCGTCCACGGTGAACTCGGCCTTGACGACCTTGACCGCGACGAGCCTGCCGGTCTCGGGGGCCTCGGCCAGGTAGACCGTTCCCATGCCGCCCTCGCCGATCCGGCCGCGCAGCGCGTAGGGCCCGATCCGCTCGGGATCGTGCGGGCGCAGGGGGTGCGCACCGGTGCGGTCCATTGACGACGCCTCCTCGCTGACGGGCGCGGTCACGTTACCCATGCCCACTTTCCTCTGGCTTGAAGATCGGTTACGGCTGGTACGGCTTTCGAGGTGGTTCGTCACCTGCCTCGCCCATGTCTTCGGTGCGAGACACTGGGTGGATGGGGAGCTCAATTGTGAACCTGCTCGGGCCCTCCGAAATACGTAATTTGGCGGACAAGCTTGGTCTTCGTCCGACAAAGCGGCTCGGGCAGAACTTCGTCATCGACGGCGGCACCGTGCGGCGCATCGCCCGCCTCGCCGAGGTGACCCCCGCCGACGTGGTGATCGAGGTCGGCCCCGGCCTCGGTTCCCTCACGCTCGCCCTGCTCCCCGAGGCGCGCCACGTGGTCGCCGTGGAGATCGATCCCGTGCTCGCGGACCGGTTGCCGCTCACCGTGGCCGAGCGGGCGCCGTCGCTGGCCGGCCGGCTCACCGTCGTGGAGGCCGACGCGATGCGGGTGCCGCCGGAGCGGCTCGGCGCCGAGCCCGACGTGCTGGTGGCCAACCTGCCGTACAACGTGGCGGTCCCCGTGGTGCTGCACCTGCTCGACGTGCTGCCCTCGCTGCGCGGCGGCCTGGTCATGGTGCAGTCCGAGGTGGCCGAGCGCATGGCCGCCGGGCCCGGCTCCAAGGTGTACGGCGTGCCGTCCGCCAAGGCCGCGTGGTACGCCGAGGTGCGCCGCGCCGGCCCGGTCGGCCGCACGGTCTTCTGGCCGGTGCCGAACGTCGACTCCGGCCTTGTCGCGTTCACCCGCCGCGACCCGCCGCGCACGTCCGCGTCCCGCGAGGAGGTGTTCGCCGTGGTGGACGCCGCCTTCGCCCAGCGCCGCAAGACCCTGCGCGCCGCCCTCGCCGGCTGGGCGGGCTCGGCGGACGCCGCGGAGAAGGCACTGCGCGCCGCCGGCGTCGACCCGTCCCTGCGCGGCGAACGCCTCGCCATCACCGACTTCGCCCGCATCGCCGAGCACCGCCCCTGAGCACCGCACACCGCCCCTGAGCACCGCACACCGCCCCTGAGCACCGCACACCGCCCCTGAGCACCGCACACCGTTCCTGATCAGCGGACGCCACCCCTGATCGCCCGCGGCCGTGGGCCGAGAGCGAGGCGGCGCGACCGCGGCGGCCGGGTCGTTCCCCTGCGGAGGCGGGACGGCCGACTACGATCGGTGCCTGTGACTTCCGTGACCGTCCGCGTGCCCGCCAAGGTGAACCTGCAGCTCGCCGTGGGTCCCCGGCGAGACGACGGCTTCCACGACCTGGTGAACGTCTTCCAGGCCGTCTCCCTGTTCGACGAGGTCACGGCCTCCACCGGGCCCGGCGTGGGCGAGCCGGTGACCGTGGGTGACGTGACGGCCCGTGTGAGCGTCGAGGGCGAGGCCGCCGGCCAGGTGCCGCTGGACGAGAACAATCTCGCGGTCCGCGCCGCCCTCGCGGCCGGCGCCCGCGCCGGGCGGCCGGTGGACGTCGCGCTGCACATCCGCAAGGCGATCCCGGTGGCGGGAGGCATGGCCGGGGGCAGCGCGGACGCCGCCGCCGCGCTGGTCGCCTGCGACGAGCTGTGGGGGCTCGCCCTCCCGCGCGACGAGCTGATGGAGATCGCCGCCGACCTCGGCAGCGACGTCCCGTTCGCCCTGCTCGGCGGCACCGCGGTCGGCACCGGCCGCGGCGAGAAGCTCACCGCGCTGCCCGGCACCGGCGAGTACCACTGGGTCTTCGCCCTCGCCGACACCGGCCTGTCCACCGCCAAGGTGTACGCCGAGTGCGACCGCCTCCGCGAGGCCACCGGCGACCTGGCGGCCTGGCCCGAGATCTCCGAGCGCCTGCTCGCCGCCCTGGAGGCCGGCGACGCCAAGGAGCTCGGCGAGTCCCTCGCCAACGACCTCCAGCCCGCCGCCGTGCTGCTCCACCGCCCCCTGTCCCGCACGCTGTCCGCCGGCCGCGACCACGGCGCGCTCGGCGCCCTGGTCTCCGGCTCCGGCCCCACCTGCGCCTTCCTGGCCGGTTCTCCCGACCACGCCCAGGAGCTCGCCCTGGCCCTCACCGCGGTCGGCGTCTGCCGCGCCACCGTCACCGCGCACGGCCCGGTCCCCGGCGCCACCGTGATCGCCACCACCGCCTGAGCGGGGCCGCGCCGCGCACCGGTGAAGGCTCGCGGGCGGGCCACTAGGCTTTGAGTGCGATGAATCTGGTGAATCTGGAATCGGTCTTCCTCTCCTACGGGCCCAAGCCGCTGCTGCGGGACGTCTCCCTCGGCATCGAGTCGGGGGACCGCATCGGTGTCGTGGGGCGGAACGGCGACGGCAAGACCACGCTCATCTCGGTGATCGCGGGGCTGGTGGCCCCGCACGGCGGCCGTGTCACGCACACCCGGGGCCTGCGGGTCGGGGTGGTCGCCCAGGCGGACGACATGGACCCCGGCCTGACGGTCGGCGAGGTGGTGCTCGGTGAGCGCGCCGAGCACGAGTGGGCGGGCGACCAGGGGGTCCGCGAGATCCTCGGCAACCTGCTCGGCGGCATCGACCTCCACGCCCGCGCCGGCGAGCTGTCGGGCGGCGAGCGGCGCCGTACGGCCCTCGCGCGGGTGCTGATCGGCGAGCACGACCTGATCGTGCTGGACGAGCCGACCAACCACCTCGACATCGAGGCCATCGCCTGGCTCGCCGGGCACCTCGCCGCGCGCCGGTCGGCGCTGCTGGTGGTCACCCACGACCGGTGGTTCCTCGACGCGGTGTCCACCCGCACGTGGGAGGTCGTGGACGGCGCCGTGCACCGCTACGAGGGCGGCTACGCGGCGTACGTGCTGGCCAAGGCCGAGCGGGCCCGCATCGCGCAGGCCACCGAGGAGCGCAGGCAGAACCTCATGCGCAAGGAGATCGCGTGGCTGCGGCGCGGCCCGCCCGCGCGCACGTCCAAGCCGAAGTTCCGCATCGAGGCCGCCCAGGCGCTGATCGCGGACGAGCCGCCGGCGCGTAACACCGTGGAGCTGCTGTCGTTCGCCTCCGCCAGGCTCGGCAGGACGGTGTACGACCTGGAGCAGGTCACGCTGCACGCGGGCGGCCCCGGCCAGGGCCCGCTGGTGCTGGACCGCTGCACCTTCCAGTTCGGCCCGGGCGACCGCATCGGCTTGATCGGCGTGAACGGCTCCGGCAAGTCGTCGGTGCTGCGGCTGCTGTCCGGCTCGGTGGACCAGGACTCGGGCCGGGTGGTCCGGGGCCGCACGGTGCGGCTCGCGCACCTGTCCCAGGAGCTGGCCGAGCTGGACCCCACACGGCGGGTGCTGGAGACCGTCGAGGAGATCCGGGCGTTCATCAAGGTCGGCAAGCGCGAGTGGACGGCCTCGCAGTTGCTTGAGCGGCTCGGGTTCCGCGGCGACGCGCAGTGGAAGGTGGTCGGCGACCTGTCCGGCGGCGAGCGGCGCCGCCTGCAGTTGCTGCGCCTGCTGATGGACGACCCCAACGTGCTGCTGCTGGACGAGCCGACCAACGACCTCGACATCGAGACGCTGAACGAGCTGGAGGACCTGCTCGACGCGTGGCCGGGCACGCTGGTGCTGGTCAGCCACGACCGCTACTTCCTTGAGCGGGTCACCGACCGCTGCGTGGCCCTGCTCGGCGACGGCCGCCTGTCGCTGCTGCCCGGCGGCGTGGACGAGTACCTCCAGCGCCGTTCGGCGGGCACCGCCCTGACCGCCCGCGCGTCGTCCCCGGCGCCCGCGGCCGTGCCGGACGGGGCCGCCCCGGCCGCCGCCGCGCCGGAGATGACCGCCAAGGAGCTGCGGGAGGCCCAGAAGGAGTTGACCCGCCTGGAGCGCCGCCTGGAGCGCATCGGCGAGCAGGAGGCCGTCCTGCACGCCGCCATGGCCGAGTCCGCGTCCGACTACGGCAGGCTCGCCGAGATGGACGCCGAGCTGAAGGATCTCGCGTCCCAGCGGGAGTCGGTCGAGCTGGAGTGGATGGAACTGGCCGAACGCCTGGAAGGCTGAGGTCAGGCGCCGTTCTGCGCCGCGTCGAACGGCGCGAGGATGGTGCGCAGCAGGCCCGCCAGGGTGTGCTGGTCGGCGGGGGCGAGGCCGGCGAGCAGGTCGCGCTCGCGCCGCAGCAGGTCGGCGAAGGCGGCGTCCACGCGCTCGCGCCCGGCGTCGGTGAGCGAGACCAGCACGCCGCGGCGGTCTTCGGGGTCGGGGCGGCGGCGCACGAGGCGGGCGGCGGCGAGGCGGTCGATGCGGTTGGTCATGGTGCCGGAGGTGACGAGGGTGGCGCGGAGCAGCGCGCCGGGGCTGAGCTCGTAGGGCTCGCCGGACCGGCGCAGCGTGGTGAGCACGTCGAACTCCCACGGCTCCAGGTCGTGCTCGGCGAACGCGGCCCGCCGGGCGCGGTCGAGGTGGCGGGCCAGGCGGGACACCCGGCTCAGCACCTGGAGCGGGGTGACGTCGAGGTCGGGGCGCTCCTGCCGCCAGGAGGCCACGAGCTGGTCCACCTCGTCCCGCACGGGCCCGCCGTCGGCGTCGTCACGTCGGCGCGTCGTCATGGACGGGAGTCTATCTCTCTTGACATCGAGACATCTCGCTCGCTAAGAATTATCTTGATGTCAAGAGATATGTGGGACCCCGAGCTGTACGGCAGGTACGCCGGCGAGCGTGCCCGCCCCTTCTTCGAGCTGCTCGCCCGCGTGCGCGCCGAGAATCCCGAGCGGGTGGTCGACCTCGGCTGCGGGTCGGGCGAGCTGACCCTTGAGCTGGCCCGCCGCTGGCCCGGCGCCGCCGTGCACGGGCTCGACTCCTCCCCCGCCATGATCGCGAAGGCGCCGCCGGGGCCGTCGTTCGGCGTGGGCGACGTCCGCGACTGGCGCCCGGACGCCCCGGTGGACGTGATCTTCTCCAACGCCGTCCTGCAGTGGGTGCCCGAGCACCGCGAGCTGCTGGCCCGCTGGACGGGCTTCCTGCGCGAGGGCGGCTGGCTGGCGTTCCAGGTGCCGGGCAACTTCTCCGCCCCGAGCCACGCGCGGGTGCGCGAGGTGTGCCGCTCCGCCGCGTGGAAGGACGCACTCGGCGACCTGGTGCGCGACGACCCGGTGGACGGCCCGGAGGGCTACCTGCGGCTGCTGGCGGGCCTCGGCTGCGCGGTGGACGCCTGGGAGACGACGTACGTGCACGTGCTCCCGGGGGAGGACGCCGTGCTGAAGTGGATCAGCGGCACGGCGCTGCGGCCCATGCTCGACCGGCTGGGCCCGGAGCGGAGCCGTGACTTCCTGGCGGACTGCGCCGCGGCGCTCGCCGAGGACTACCCGCGCGAGCCGTTCGGCACGGCGTTCCCGTTCCGCCGCGTGTTCGTGGTGGCGCACACCGAATGATAAAGGTGGTATATCGACAAAAACGGTGATTGGTGATGCGCATGGCGCTCGAAGTGGAAGACAAGTTCGACGTCCCCCCTGGTTTCCTGATCCCGGACATGTCGCGCGTCCCGGACTGCGCCGTGGTAGCCGGGCCCAGGTCGTACCGCATGGTCGCCCTGTACTTCGACACCCCCGACCTGCGCCTCGCGGCCCGCGGCATCACGCTGCGCCGCCGCAGGGGCGGGGACGACGCCGGGTGGCACCTCAAGCTCCCGAAGGTCAAGGGCGCCCGTGAGGAGATCGCGGTCCCGCTCACCCGGAGCGTCAAGGTCGTGCCGCCGGAGATCGCGGACCTGGTCCTCGCCTACAGCCGCCGCGAGCCGCTGGTGCCGGTCGCCGAGCTGGCCACCCGCCGCGAGGTGACGGTCCTGCGCGACGCGGAGGGCCGTGACCTGGTGGAGATCGCCGACGACTCGGTCAAGGGCACGGTCTACGGCCAGGTGTTCGGCGGCGAGGAGCGTGTCGAGCGGTGGCGGGAGGTCGAGGCAGAGCTGAAGGAAGGCGAGCTCATCCACCTCAAACGGGCCGGCAAGGCGCTGCGCAAGGCCGGCGCCGCTCCCGCGGCGTCCGGCAGCAAGCTCGGCCGCCTGCTCGGCGACGCCGTCCCGGTCTCCGAGCTCGCCGGGCCCCCCGAGGACACCGCGGGCCGGGTCGTGATCGACTACCTGAAGTCGCAGGTGGACGCGCTGACCGGGCAGGACCCGCAGGTGCGCAGGGAAGCTTACGACGCGGTGCACCAGATGCGGGTGGCGAGCCGCCGCCTGCGCAGCGCGATGAAGTCGTTCGACAGCGTGGTCGCCGAGACCGATGACCTCCAGGAGGAACTGCGCTGGATCGCGGGCGTGCTCGGCGAGGCCCGCGACCTGGAGGTCATCCACGAGCGCTTCGGCAAGCTGCTGGGCACCCTCGCCCCCGACATGGTCGTCGGGCCGGTGCGGGTGCGCCTGGACGAGGACCTGCTCGCGCGGCACCGCGAGGCCCTGGTCCGGGTGGACGCGGCGATGCGCTCGGAGCGCTACTACTCGCTGCTCGACCGGCTGGACGCGCTGGTGGCCAACCCGCCGCTCACCCCGCTCGCCATGAAGAAGGCCGACAAGGTGCTGGACAAGGTGGCGGTCAAGAGCTGGATGCGCGTGGTGAAGAAGTACGACACGGCGCAGAGCATGGAGGACCCCGACAAGCGGGAGGTCGCCATGCACGACGTGCGCAAGGCCGCCAAGCGTGCCCGCTACACCGCCGAGGCCCTGAAGTCCCTGCTCGGCGACCGCGCGACGGCCATGGCCAAGCGCGCCAAGACCGTGCAGGAGGTGCTCGGCCTGCACCAGGACGGCGTGGTCGCCCAGGAGATCCTCTCCGAGGAGGCCGCCAGGGCCCGCGCCGCCGGCGAGGACACCTTCACCTACGGCGTGCTGGTCGGCCTGGAGCACGCCGAGGCGAAGCGTTCCCACGAGGAGTTCCCGCGGGTGTGGGCGGAGGCCCAGAGCTGACGGGTGCCGCGCCCGGGCAGGGCGCGGCCCCGGCGGCCGGTCAGGTGTTGTAGCGCTCGACCGCCACCACGCGCCCGTCCTTGTGGTGCAGCACGGCGATGGCGCCCTTGCGCAGGTGGGTGTCCTCCACGTGGCCGTCGTAGCGCCGCTCGGTCATGGTCGCGATCAGCTCGGGCAGCACCTTGCCGTGCCCGCACAGCGCGGCCGGTCCCTCGGTGTCCATCCAGCCGAGCACCACGTCCGGCGAGTGCCCGGCGTCGTACTCGGTCTCGCTGAGCAGCCGCTCGGTGCGGATCCGCAGGTCGCGGGTGGCGGCGTACGGCAGCATGGTCTGCACGCACCGCTTGCTCGGCGAGCTGATCAGCGTCCCCGGGCGGTACCCGGGCAGCACGGTGGCGATCGTCACGGCCTGCGCGACGCCGCTCTCGTCCAGCGGGCGCAGGTCGTCGTCGCCGGCCCACTCGTGCCGCGCCCCGGCGTACCCGTGCCTGACCAGCAGGAACGGCGTGGTGTCCAGGGGGGCGGCCATCAGCGCCCGCAGCAGCGCGGCGTCCCACTCGTAGGTGAGCCGGGACCGCACCTCCTCGATCGGCAGCCAGTCCATGCGGTCCACCTCGTCGGACGGCTCCCACGCGACCTGCTCGACGGCCCGCGCCGCCCAGTAGTCGACCCGCTTGAGCCTGCCGCCCTTCAGGTAGTGCACAGGCGGCAGATGGCGGCCGAGGGCGACGCTGAGCCCCGTCTCCTCGGCGATCTCGCGCAGCGCCCCGGCGATGACGTGCTCACTGGCCTTCAGCTTGCCCTTGGGGAAGGTCCAGTCGTCGTACTTCGGCCGGTGGACCACCGCGATCTCCGGCTCGGCCGGCTCGCCGCGCCACACCAGCCCTCCGGCGGCGTGGACCAGGGCGGTGGGGTGTACCTGTGGATCAGTCATCGACGGTCCTCCACCGCCTGGTCCCGATCAGGTGGGACTGCAGGTCCATCAGCGGCTTGCCGTCCTCGCCGGTGTGGTGGCGGGTCCAGGTGCCGTCCGGGCCGAGCCACCACGTGCTCGTCGTGTCGGCCATGGACAGGTCGAGCAGCTCCGACAGGTACGCCCGGTGTTGCGGGCTGCTGACCTTCACCAGTGCCTCGACCCGGCGGTCGAGGTTGCGGCGCATCAGGTCGGCGCTGCCGATCCAGATCTCCGGCCGCCGCCCGAAGCCGAACTCGTAGATGCGCGAGTGCTCCAGGAACCGCCCGAGGATGCTGCGCACCCGGATGTTCTCCGACAGGCCCGGGACACCCGGCCGCAGCGTGCATATGCCGCGGACCACGAGGTCCACCGGCACGCCCGCCGTGGACGCGGCGTACAGCGCGTCGATCACCGGCTCGTCGACCAGCGAGTTGGTCTTGATCCGGATGTGCGCCGGGCGGCCCGCGATGTGGTGGGCGATCTCGCGCTCGATCCTCGCGAGCAGGCCGCCGCGCAGCGAATGGGGCGCGACCAGCAGCCGGCGGTACGCCGAGTGGTAGGAGTAGCCGGTGAGGTGGATGAACAGGTCGGTGAGGTCCTCGCCCACCAGCGGGTCGGCGGTGAGCAGGCCGAAGTCCTCGTACTGCCGGGCGGTCTTGGGGTTGTAGTTGCCGGTCCCGATGTGGCAGTACTGCCGCAGCTCGCCCGAGGGCTCCTGCCGGACGACCAGGCAGAGCTTGGCGTGGGTCTTCAGGCCCACCACCCCGTACACGACGTGGCAGCCGGCCCGCTCCAGCTTGCGTGCCCAGGAGATGTTGGCGTGCTCGTCGAACCGCGCCTTGATCTCGACGACCACCACGACCTGCTTGCCCGCCTCAGCCGCGTCGATCAGCGCGTCCACGATGGGGGAGTCGCCGCTGGTGCGGTACAGCGTCTGCTTGATGGCGAGCACGTGGGGGTCGGCCGCCGCCTGCTCAAGGAAGCGCTGCATGCTCGTGGAGAAGGAGTCGTAGGGGTGGTGCAGCAGGATGTCCCGCTCACGCATGGTGGAGAAGATGCTGTCCTCGCCCGGCACGGCCTCGGCGGGCACGAACGGCGGGAACAGCAGCTCGCCGCGGTCGAGGTCGGCGATGGCGTGCAGGCCGGACAGGTCGAGCGGACCGGGCAGCCGGTAGATCTCGTGCTCGGAGACGTCGAGTTCCTCCACGAGCAGGTCCAGCACCTCGGGGGTGATGGTGTCCTCGACCTCCAGGCGGACCGGCGGGCCGAAGCGCCGCATCAGCAGCTCTTTCTCCAGCGCCTGCATGAGGTTCTCCGTGACGTCCTCGTCGACTTCGAGGTCCTCGTTGCGGGTGACACGGAAGACGTGGTGCTCGACCACCTCCATGCCCTTGAAGAGCTGGCCGAGGTGCGCGGCGATCACGTCCTCCATCGGCACGAACCGCTCGGTGGACGCGGCGACGAAGCGGGGGAGCTGGGAGGGCACCTTGACCCGGGCGAACACCGTGTGGCCGTTGCTCGGGTTGCGTACGGTGACGGCGAGGTTGAGCGACAGGCCCGAGATGTACGGGAAGGGGTGCGCCGGGTCCACCGCGAGAGGCGTGAGCACCGGGCGGATGCGCTCGCGGAACAGTTTGCGCAGCGCGGTGCGCTCGTCGCGTCCGAGGTCGTCCCAGCGGACCACCTCGATGCCGACGGCGGCGAGCTGCGGCGAGATCTGCTTGTGGAAGGCCGCGGTGTGGCGCTGGGCGAGCTCGTCGGCGATGCGGGCGATCCTCGCCAGCTCCTCACGAGGCTTCAGCCCGCTCTTGGTGCGCAGCAGCAGGCCGGTGGCCATGCGGCGTTTCATGCCCGCGACACGAACCCGGAAGAACTCGTCGAGGTTGCCGGCGAAGATCGCGAGGTAGCGCACCCGTTCCAGCAGGGGGATCGAGGGATCCTCGGCGAGTTCCAGCACACGTTCGTTGAACTGGAGCCAGCTCTCCTCACGGTTGAGGAAGCGCTCGTGGTCGGGTAGGGGTTCCTCCGGCTGCTCGGGTGTCAGCGAAGCGGTATCTGCGGACATATGTCCAAAATGCCCTACTTAATTGAACGAAACGTTAACTTCCTAGCAACGAGGGCCTTTACTTATTCGCACACCCCGAGCTGCCGCTGTGTCTCCTCGGCCTGCCGGGTGCCCTGCTCAGCGAGCTTAGCCTCCTGGGCGCGCAGCCGCTCCGCCTCGCGGCGCTGCTGGGCGCGCAGCCGTTCCTCCTCGCGTAACTCCCTGGCCCGCGCCTTCTCCTGCTCACGCAGCAGCTTCTCCTGCTCGCGCTGCTCGCGCTGGCGCAGCTTCTCCTGCTCCCTGAGATCCTTCTCCTGCTCCTTGAGCTCGCGCTCCCTGGCCTTCTCCTGTTCCCGCAGTTCCTTCTCGCGGGCCTTCTCCTGCTCCTTGAGCTCCCGCTCGCGGGCCTTCTCCAGCTCGCGCAGCTCCTTGGCGCGGGCCTTCTCCAGCTCCCTGGCCTCCTTCTCGGTGGCCGGGACGAGCGGGGGGAACACCAGGCCCGGCGGGGGCGTGATGACGGCGCGCTCGGAGGCCGCGGTGAGGCGCGGCTGCGGCTCCAGGCTCGTCAGACCGTTCCAGGCCAGGTTGACCAGGTGGGCCGCCACTTCCTTGCGGTCCGGGCTGCGGGCGTCCAGCCACCACTGGCCGGTGAGCGCGACCATGCCGACCAGCATCTGGGCGTACATCGGCGCGTGCGTGGGCTCGAAGCCGCGCTCGGCGAACTGGTCGGCGAGGACGTCCTCGACCTGGCTCGCGATGTCGCTGATCAGGCTGGCGAACGTGCCGGTGCCCGACGCGGCGTGGGAGTCGCGCACCAGGATGCGGAACCCCTCGCTGGACTCCTCGACGTACTGCAGCAGCGCGATCGCTGCGCGCTCCAGGCGGATCTTCGGGTGGCCGGCGACCAGCGCCCCGGCCACCAGGCCGAGCAGCCGCTGCATCTCGCGGTCCACGACGACCGCGTAGATGCCTTCCTTGCCGCCGAAGTGCTCGTACACGACGGGCTTGGAGACTCTCGCGCTGGCCGCGATCTCCTCGATGGAGGTGCCGTCGAACCCCTTCTCCGCGAACAGGGTGCGGCTGATCCCGATGAGTTGCTCTCTGCGCTCCTTACCGGTCATGCGTACGCGCGAGCGGGACTCGGTCATGGGTTCCATAATGGCTGGCCGTGGAGGAGCGGCAAACGTCAACGTACGGGTTTGGGGGGTTACGTCGGTATTCCTGCTGGATATTCGGGGGGAGGTGCGGGCCGCCACGGGGCGGCCCGCCCGAGTGCCCGGCTCAGGCAACTCGCTTCGCCGCCAGACGCTCGGAGGTCGGCCACCGCACGTCGTAGGCCCAGCCGGCCTGCTCGAACCAGCGGATCACCCGGGCGCTCGGGTCGAGTTGGCCCTTGAGGGCGCCGTGCCGCGCCGAGGTCGGCTCCGAGTGGTGCAGGTTGTGCCACGACTCGCCGAAGGACGGGATGGCCAGCCACCACACGTTGCGGGACTTGTCGCGCACCTCGAAGTCCTCGTTGCCGAACACGTGGCACACCGAGTTGATCGACCAGGTGACGTGGTGCAGCAGCGAGATGCGCACCAGGCTGGCCCAGAAGAACGCGGTGAGCGCGCCGGTGATCGACCAGGTGAACAGGCCGCCCAGCAGCGCGGGCAGCAGCAGCGACGTGGCGACCAGGTACGGGAACGCGTGGTGGATGCGGTTGATGTCCTTGTCGTTGATCAGGTCACGGGCGAAGCGCTCGCGGTTGGTGCGCTCGGAGGCGAACATCCAGCCCACGTGCGCGAAGAGCAGACCCTTGGTGAGCGCCTTCCAGTCGTTGCCGAAGCGCCACGGCGAGTGCGGGTCGCCCTCCTTGTCGGAGTACTTGTGGTGGCGGCGGTGGGTGGCCACCCAGTCGATGACACCCATCTCGATGGCGAGGCTGCCCGTGATGGCCAGCACGATCTTGAGCGGGCGGTTGGCCTTGAAGGACCCGTGCGTGAAGTACCGGTGGTAGCCCACGGTGATGCCGAGACCGGTCACCACGTAGAAGACGAGGCCGATCACGACGTCGCTCCAGCCGAGGAAGCTGCCCCACGCCATGGGGACGGCCGCGATCAGCGCGAGGAACGGGACCGCGACGAAGACGGCGAGAAGGACGCGCTCGAAGTTGCTCTTGGGCTCAGGCTCCAGATCGGGCCTCGGCGGAGGAGTTGCGCGATCGGCGACGACGGTCATGGGCTACCTCACGTGATTCTCGAATGTGCGAACAAGGACGTGTCCGGAGCTACGTAACCGTAACCTACGCCATCGTAAGTTAGGAATCTCTAAGCTCGGAATGTGGGGAAGATGACGCTTCCGGTGGCTTCCGGTGGCGGATCCGTGCCTTGCGGAATCATGCCCCTGTCTGGTAAAGGGATGCTCCGAGCCAGGGCAAAGGGAGTGCCGATATCTGTGCGAATCCATCGGCACCACCCCCTGGCGGGTCTCAACGGAGGGCGGGCACGGAAGGTTCCCGCTGGCAGACGCCCCAAGGCAGAGGTCTGCCCCCAGCTGGAGTGGTAATGCGTTGAGCGCGGCAGGGGTGCGATGGGTATCCTTGTCACCGCGGTTCGGATGGTCACCGAAGCGGTCCGGCGTAGGGTAATTGGCAGCCCACCTGCCTTTGGAGCAGGGTTGTCCTGGTTCGAGTCCAGGCGCCGGAACTTTCATCACTCACCCCTGGCGTCCCCGGCAGGCCATCCCCATCGGCCGGGGCGGGGCGAGGTCACGGCAGGGGTCCAGGTATCCTCGCGGTGTCGGGCGGGTGGCGCCCCGGTGCCCGGTAGTGGGCCACGCCGCGCCGGCCGCAATGTCATAGCGACGCCGAGGGAGCTCAGTCCGTGAGTGTGCCGCGCCCGGCTGCCGTCATCGTCCTCGCCGCCGGTGAGGGCACCCGCATGAAGTCCGCCACCCCCAAAGTCCTGCACGAGTTGTGCGGCCGCGCCCTGGTCGACCACATGCTCGACGCGGCACGCGGGCTCGCCCCCGAGCGGCTGATCGTCGTCGTCGGGCACGCGCGTGAGCAGGTCCAGGCCCACCTCGCCGCCACCGGGCCTGACGCCCGCCCGGTCGTGCAGGAGGAGCAGAACGGCACGGGGCACGCCGTCCGCTGCGTGCTGGAGGCCGTCGGCACCATCAACGGAACGGTCCTCGTGACGTACGGCGACACGCCGCTGCTGCGCACCGAGACCCTGGCCGAGCTGCTCGCCACCCACGGGGCCGAGGGCAACGCCGTCACCGTGCTCACCGCCGAGGTGCCCGACCCCGCCGGGTACGGCCGCATCGTGCGCGACACCGCCGGCGCCGTCCTCGCCATCGTGGAGGACCGCGACGCCACGCCCGAGCAGCGGGCCATCCGCGAGATGAACTCCGGGGTGTACGCCTTCGACGGGCTGCTGCTCGCCGACGCCGTCAAGCGGGTCTCCACCGCCAACGCCCAAGGGGAGGAGTACCTCACCGACGTGCTCGCCATCCTGCGCGAGGACGGCCACCGCGTCGGGGCGTACGTCGCGGCCGACCACGTCGAGGTGGAGGGCGTCAACGACCGGGTGCAGCTCTCCTTCGCCCGCCGGGTGCTGAACGACCGGCTGCTGGAGGCCCACATGCGCGCCGGGGTCACCGTCATGGACCCCGCCACCACCTGGGTCGACGTGGACGTCGCCATCGAGGCCGACACCGTGCTGCACCCCGGCACCCGGCTGCACGGGCGCACGTCCATCGGCACGGGGGCGCACGTCGGGCCGGACACCACGCTCACCGACACCACCGTGGGGCCGGACGCCGTGGTGCGCAACGCGGTGTGCGACGGCGCCGAGATCGGCCCGGGGGCCTCGGTCGGGCCGTACGCCTACCTGCGGCCCGGCACCGTGCTCGGGCGCAAGGCCAAGGCCGGCGCGTACGTCGAGATGAAGAACTCCCGGGTCGGCGACGGCTCCAAGGTGCCCCACCTGACCTACGTCGGCGACGCCACCATCGGCGAGGGCACCAACATCGGGGCGTCCAGTGTGTTCGTCAACTACGACGGCGTGGAGAAACACCACACCACGATCGGCGACCACGTGCGGATCGGCAGCGACAACATGCTCATCGCCCCCGTCACCGTCGGGGACGGCGCGTACACCGCCGCCGGGTCGGTCATCACCAACGAGGTTCCGCCGGGGGCGATGGCGGTCGCCCGCTCGCGGCAGCGCAATATCGAAGGGTGGGTGACCCGCAGGCGGGCCGGCACGAAGTCCGCCGAGGCGGCGCGGGCGGCTGCGGAGGCCGGCAGTGGATCAGGCGCCGACGCGAGGGAAGAAGTCCAGTGAAGCGGCAGGTCAGCCAGTCGACCGGAAGGCGAGGTGCCCGGTGTCAAGCGGACCGTCAGATGAGGAAGGGCGCATGACCGGTAAGAAGACCACCGGTGAGAAGCACCTGATGTTCCTTTCCGGCCGGGCGTACCCCGAGCTGGCCGAGGAGGTCGCGCGCCACCTCGGCATCGAGGTCACCCCGACCCGCATGCACGACTTCGCCAACGGCGAGATCTACGCCCGGTACCTGGAGTCGGTCCGCGGCAGCGACGCGTTCGTCATGCAGAGCCACACCGTGCCCATCAACAAGTGGATCATGGAGCAGCTCATCATGGTGGACGCGCTCAAGCGCGCCTCCGCCAAGCGCATCACCGTGGTCCTCCCGTTCTTCGGCTACTCCCGCCAGGACAAGAAGAGCCGCGGCCGCGAGCCCATCACCGCCCGCCTGATGGCCGACCTGTTCAGGACCGCCGGCGCCGACCGCCTGATGTCCGTGGACCTGCACACCCCCCAGATCCAGGGCTTCTTCGACGGCCCCGTGGACCACCTGTTCGCCATGCCCGTCCTCCACCGCTACATCGGCGGCAAGATCGACCCCGCCACCACCACAGTCGTCTCCCCCGACACCGGCCGCGTCCGCCTCGCCGAACGCTGGGCCGACCAGTTGGGCACCGCCGTAGCCTTCATCCACAAGCGCCGCGACCTCGACGTGGCCAACCAGGTGAAGGTCCACGAGGTCGTGGGCCAGGTCAAGGACCGCACCTGCGTCCTCATCGACGACATGATCGACACCGGCGGCTCCATCTGCAAAGCCGCGGACGCCCTGTACGAACAGGGAGCCACCAACGTCATCGTCGCCGCCACCCACGCCATCTTCAGCGGCCCCGCCGTGGACCGCCTGAAGAACTCGAAGATCTCCGAGGTAGTGGTCACCAACACCCTCCCCATCCCGGAGGAAAAGCGCTTCGACAAACTGACGGTCATGTCGATCGCCCCCTTGATCGCCCGAGCCATCAGCGAAGTCTTCAACGACGGCTCCGTGACCAGCCTCTTCGAAGGCGACGCCTGACCCACCTCCGACCAACACGACCCCCCGCAATGGTGCGGTGGGATTGTCCGGGGGCCGGGGCGATCGTTAATTGATCGCTTTGTGTATCGAGTGCTTTGTAGGGTGGCGGCGGAGAGCGAGGTGTCGATCAGAGGGCTCGGCTGGAGGTAGGGGCATGAGCTGGACCAAACACTCCACCCCGGAATTCCAGGCCATCGTGGACGACTTCACGATCCTGCGGTGCCAGGTCGGATCCGGCGTCCACGGGACCAACATCGTCGGTACCGACGACCGTGACGAGATGGGTATCTGCCTGGAGCCACCGGAGTACGTCATCGGGCTCGACCGTTTCGATCAGTACGTTTACCGCACCCAGCCTGAAGGCGTGCGCTCCGGGCCCGGTGACCTGGATCTGACGGTGTACTCGCTCCGCAAGTGGATGCGCCTGGCCGTGAGCGGCAATCCCACCGTCCTCCTGCCGCTGTTCGTCCCGCCGGACGAGATCGTGTCCGTCACCGGTGCCGGTGAGTCGCTGCGTGCCAACGCGGACATGATCCTTTCCCGGCGGGCCGGTCACCGCTTCCTCGGCTACCTGCGATCCCAGCGGAACCACATGCTGGCGCACCCGGACGGCAAGCGCACCAACCGGCCCGAACTGATCGCCCTCTACGGGTTCGACGTCAAGTACGCGGGCCACATGATCCGCCTCGGCCTCCAAGGGGTGGAACTGCTGGAGACCGGACGCGTCACCTTGCCGATGCCCGAGCCGTGGCGTTCCTGGATCGTGGATCTCCGGCAGGGCAAGCACACCAAGGACGAGGCCCTGGACCTGACCGCGGACCTCGAATCACGGTTGGAACGGCTCCTCGTCACCTCCGGGTTGCCGGACCGGCCGGACATGAGGCGCGTCAACCGATGGATGGTCGACACGTACGCCACGAGGTGGGGTGAAGCCCAGGGCTTCGGCTCGTACTGATCGGGCGATCGGGGTTCGCCACGGTGAACCCCTTGCGTTCTCCAGGTACCTGGCGGGCGTGGATGGGCGATCACGGCGTGGTGTCGGGTAGCCTGGTGGGGTTGTCCGTGCTCGTAACGCCTTCCGCTAGGGCGGGTGAGGGGGAGCGCGGTTTCCGTTCTTAGATTCCCTGGAGATCCCGTGTCTGAAGTACGTCTCGCCGCTGAGCCTCGCACCACCTTCGGGAAGGGTGCCGCTCGTAAGATCCGTCGCGCCGACAAGGTGCCGGCCGTTCTGTACGGGCACGGGATCGAGCCCAAGCACTTCACGCTTCCCGGGCACGACCTCCTGCTCGCGCTGCGGACGCCGAACGTGCTCATCCGCCTCGAGGGTGAGGGTGTCGACGAGCTGGCGCTGCCCAAGGGTGTGCAGCGGGACCCGATCAAGGGGTTCCTGGAGCACGTCGACCTGCTGCTGGTGAAGCGCGGCGAGAAGGTGACCGTCGAGATCCCGGTCACCACCACCGGGGACATCGCGCCGGGTGGGCTGTTCGACCAGCAGCTCGTCACGGTCGCGGTGGAGACCGAGGCCACGCACATCCCGACCGGTGTCGAGGTCGACATCGAGGGGCTTGAGGTCGGGGCGGTCGTCACCGCCGGGGACCTGAAGCTGCCGAAGGGCACCACGCTCGCGGCGGACCCGGAGACCGTGGTGCTCCAGGTGACGGTCGTCCCGACGGCCGCCGAGGCCGGGGAGGCCGAGGGCGGCGAGGAGAGCGCGGCCGAGGGCTCCGCCGAGCAGGCCGAGTAACAACGATCCATGGGCGGACGGGGACGGCCAGGCCGCCCCGTCCGTTTCCGTCTGAGCCGTCTCGTTCGTGCCGTGTGAGCGGAAAGGTGTCGTCGTGGACCGCTGGCTGATCGTCGGCTTGGGCAACCCCGGTCCGGAGTACGCGGGCAACCGGCACAACGCCGGGTTCATGGTCGCGGACGAGCTGGCGGCCCGCATGGGCGGGCGGTTCAAGACCCACAAGTCCCGGGCGGAGATCGTGGAGGGGCGCCTCGCGGGGCAGCCCGTGGTCGTGGCCAAGCCCCTCTCCTTCATGAACCTCTCCGGCGGGCCCGCGAAGGCTTTGGCCGACTTCTACAAGGTCGATCCGGCGCACGTCGTCGCGGTCCACGACGAGCTGGACATCCCGTACGGCGCTCTGCGGGTCAAGATCGGCGGGGGGGACAACGGGCACAACGGCCTGCGGTCCCTCACCAAGTCCTTCTCCACCCGCGACTACCTGCGGGTGCGCTTCGGCATCGGGCGGCCCCCGGGGCGTCAGGACCCGGCCGACTTCGTGCTGCGCGACTTCGCGACCGCCGAGCGCAAGGACCTGCCGTTCCTGGTGGACCGGGCGGCCGACGTGGTCGAGTCCCTCATCACCGCCGGCCTGGAGGCCACGCAGAACACCTTCCACGCCGGAGATCTGAAGCCGCTGAAGCCGCCGCGCTGATATCCACAGTTCTTCAGGATTTCCCCAAGACCGGGTCACGGTGCGGCTAGCATCCCTCACCGTAAGTATCCGCCCGGCTACGGGGAGGGATCGGTCCTGGACACCGAGACGGCCGCCGAGATCAGCACACCCCGCCTGCGGCCGGGGCATCCCGCGCTGCCCGGCTGGGCCTTCCGGTACCGGGTCACCGCGGTGGCGGGGGACCTTGGCTGCGGGTTCCTCGCGGGCGGCGCGGCGCTGGCCGTGCGGTTCGGGGACATCACGCCCTATGTCGTGCCGTACGTCGTGCTCAGCCTGGTGCTGCCGCTGGTCTGGGTCGGCATGGTGGGGCTCAACCGGGCGTACGAGGCGCGGCTGATCGGCGTGGGGTCCGAGGAGTTCCGCCGCATCAGCCAGTGCGGGTTCCTGCTCACGGCGGGCGTGGCGATCGCGGCGTACGTCACCAAGACCGACCTCGCCAGGGGGTACGTCGTCGTGGCCCTGCCGTTGACGACGGTGCTCACGCTGGCCTGCCGGTACGGGCTGAGGCGGCGGCTGCATCTGCTGCGGGCGAGAGGGATGTGCATGCGCAGAGTCGTGGCGGTGGGGCACAGGTCGGCCGTCGCGGAGCTGGTCAGGAGGTTCCGCAGGGAGCCCTACCACGGCATGCACGTCGTGGGTGCCTGCCTGCCCCGGCACGACACCGGCCACGACGTGGAGGGCGTGCCGGTGCTGGGCGACTTCAGCGACGTCCCCTTGGTCGTGGGGCAGGCCGGGGCCGACACCGTGGCGGTGCTCGCGTGCCCCGAGCTGGACGGCACCGCGCTGCGCCGCCTGGCGTGGCGCCTGGAGAAGACCCGCACCGACCTGGTGGTCGCCCCGGCCCTGATGGAGGTCGCGGGCCCCCGCACCACGATCAGGCCGGTCGCCGGGCTCCCGCTCCTCCACGTCGAGCACCCCGAGCTGTCCGGGGTGCGCCGCCTCCTCAAGGGCCTCTTCGACCGCACAGGCGCGGCGGTGGCCCTCGCCGTCCTCGCCCCCCTCCTCATCGCCCTGGCGGTGGCTGTGCGCGCCACCAGCCCCGGCCCGGCCCTGTTCCGCCAGACCCGGGTCGGCAGGGACGGTGCGGAGTTCACCATCCTCAAGTTCCGCACCATGCGCGTGGACGCCGAACGCCACCGCGTGGGCCTCGTCAGCGACCGCGACGGCGTGCTGTTCAAGATCAGGGACGACCCCCGGGTCACCCCCCTCGGCGCCTGGTTACGCCGCCTGTCGCTCGACGAGCTCCCGCAGCTCGTCAACGTCCTCAGCGGCCACATGTCCCTCGTCGGCCCCCGCCCCCCGCTCCCCGAGGAGGTCGCGGGCTACGGCGACGACGTGCGCCGCAGGCTGGTGGTCCGGCCCGGCATGACCGGTCTGTGGCAGGTGAACGGTAGGTCTGATCTTTCATGGGAGGAATCGGTACGGTTGGACCTGCGTTATGTCGAGAACTGGTCTCTCACCCTGGACCTGCAGATCCTCTGGAAGACCTGGTCCGCCGTGGCGCGCGGCTCGGGAGCCTACTGACCCGGGACAATCGGCAGACGTTAGAGGAAGGGCATCGTGACGATACGCGACGACCACGCGCTCGCAGGGGACCTGGCCACCGAGGCGGGTGCGCGGCTACTGGCCCTGCGGTCGAGGGACGGCTTCGGCGACCCCACGGCGCTGCGTGGCGCCGGAGACCGCGAGTCCCACGCCTACCTGATCGAGTCCCTGTCCCGCCTGCGCCCGAGTGACCTGGTGCTGTCGGAGGAGGGCACCGGCGAGGAGCGGCACGACCCCCGCCGCCAGGGTGCGGACCGCGTGTGGATCATCGACCCGCTGGACGGCACCCGCGAGTTCGGCGAGGAGGGCCGCGCCGACTGGGCCGTCCACGTCGCGCTGTGGCAGCGTTCCCCCGGGCAGCCGGGCACGGACGGCCGGGGCCCCAACGGCCGGAGCGCGGGAGCCACGGGGGCCGGCACGTTGACCGCCGGCGCCATCGCGCTGCCCGCCCAGGGCGTCACCCTCACCACCGCCGACCCGCCTGCCCTCCCCACCCCCGGCGACGGCCGCGTGCGAATCGCGGTCAGCCGCACCCGCCCGCCGGAGTTCGTCCGCAAGCTCGCGGTGCTGATCGGCGCCGACCTGGTGCCCATGGGCTCGGCGGGTGCGAAGATCGCGGCCGTGCTCACCGGGGAGGTCGAGGCATACATCCACGCCGGTGGGCAGTATGAGTGGGACTCGGCCGCGCCGGTCGCCGTAGCCCTCGCGGCCGGCGCCCACGCGAGCCGGATCGACGGCTCGGCGCTGGAGTACAACCAAAGCATCCCGTCGCTGCCGGATATCCTGGTCTCCCTACCGGATCTGGCGCCGACGCTGCTCGCCGGCATCCGAGACGTGCACCGCTAGGCCGACGGGCCGACCCATTTTCCGGAGGAACCAGGAGATGCTGCAGAGCGACTACACCACGTCGCAGTTGGACGTCCTCGAAGCCGAGGCGATCCACATCATGCGAGAAGTCGCGGCGGAGTTCGAGCGTCCTTGTCTCCTGTTCTCCGGCGGTAAGGACTCCATCGTCATGCTCCGCATCGCGGAGAAGGCGTTCTGGCCGGCCCCCATCCCGTTCCCGCTGATGCACGTGGACACCGGCCACAACTTCCCCGAGGTCATCGAGTTCCGGGACCGCCGGGTCGCCGAGCTCGGCGCGCGGCTCGTCGTCGCGTCCGTGCAGGAGTCCATCGACGCGGGACGGGTGGTCGAGGAGACCGGCCGCCGGGCCAGCCGCAACCGGCTGCAGACCACCACGCTGCTCGACGCCATCGAGGACAACGAGTTCGACGCCGTCTTCGGCGGCGCCCGCCGCGACGAGGAGAAGGCCCGCGCCAAGGAGCGGGTCTTCTCGTTCCGTGACGAGTTCGGCCAGTGGGACCCGAAGAACCAGCGGCCCGAGCTGTGGAACCTCTACAACGCACGCATCCGCAAGGGCGAGCACATCAGGGTGTTCCCGCTGTCCAACTGGACCGAGCTGGACGTCTGGGACTACATCCGGCGTGAGCGCATCGAGATCCCGTCGATCTACTACTCCCACACCCGCAAGGTCTTCGAGCGGGACGGCATGCTGCTGCCGGACGACCCGGTGACCCACCGCGGCGACGACGAGCCGGTGTTCGAGGCCGTCGTGCGTTACCGCACCGTGGGCGACATGACCTGCACGGGCGCGGTCGAGTCGACCGCCGCGACCGTCGAGGACATCATCGCCGAGATCGCCGCCACCCGGATCACCGAGCGCGGCGCCACCCGCGCCGACGACCGGACATCGGAGGCCGCGATGGAGGACCGCAAGAAGGAAGGCTACTTCTGATGGACATCCTGCGTTTCGCCACCGCGGGCTCGGTCGACGACGGCAAGTCCACCCTCATCGGCCGCCTGCTGTTCGACTCCAAGGCCATCTTCGAGGACCAGTTGGAGGCCGTGGAGCGCACCAGCCGCGACCGCGGCACCGAGTACACCGACCTGTCGCTGCTCACCGACGGCCTGCGCGCCGAGCGCGAGCAAGGCATCACCATCGACGTGGCGTACCGCTACTTCGCCACGCCGAAGCGCAAGTTCATCATCGCCGACACCCCCGGCCACATCCAGTACACCCGCAACATGGTCACCGGCGCCTCCACCGCCGACCTGGCCATCGTCCTCATCGACGCCCGCAAGGGAGTGCTGGAGCAGTCCCGCCGCCACGCCTTCCTGACGAGCCTCCTGCGCGTCCCCCACCTGGTGCTGGCCGTCAACAAGATGGACCTGGTCGACTACTCCCACGAGCGCTTCGAGGAGATCCGCGAGGAGTTCACCCAGTTCGCCGCCAAACTCAACATCGGCGACCTGACCTTCATCCCCATCTCGGCCCTCCACGGCGACAACGTGGTCTCCCGCTCCGAGAACATGCCCTGGTACCAGGGCACCTCGCTGCTCCACCACCTGGAGAACGTCCACATCGCCTCCGACCGCAACCTCGTGGACGTCCGCTTCCCGGTGCAGTACGTCATCCGCCCCCAGCGCGCCAACGACCACGACTTCCACGACTACCGGGGCTACGCCGGCCAGGTCGCGGGCGGCGTACTCAAACCCGGCGACGAGGTCATGCACCTCCCGAGCGGCCTGACCACCAGAATCGCCGCCATCGACACCTTCGACGGCCCCCGCGACGAAGCCTTCTCCCCGATGTCCGTCACCCTCCGCCTGGAGGACGACATCGACATCTCCAGAGGCGACATGATCTGCCGCCCCCACAACCAGCCCCACACCGCCCAGGAACTCCAGGCGATGGTCTGCTGGATGACCGACACCCCCAAACTGGGTCCAAGATCCAAGCTGACCATCAAACACACCACCCGCACCGCCAGAGCGATGGTCCGCGACCTCCAGTACCGCCTGGACGTCAACACGCTGCACCGCGACGAGTCCGCCACCACCCTCGGCCTCAACGAGATCGGCCGCGTCTCCCTGAGAGTCACCCAACCGCTGTTCGTCGACGACTACGCCAGAAACCGCCTCACCGGCGGCTTCATCCTCATCGACGAGTCCACCAACACCACGGTGGCCGCCGGCATGATCGTCGAAGCCCGCTAGCCCGAGCGTCACCGGCGGCCCGCGCGGTCACGCTCGACGGTGGTGGCGCTCTGGGTGAGGTCGTGCCGGCCTGCCGCGGAGTGCCGCACTGTTCTCATGGGTTCGGCGCGACCGCACACGCTCCGCGGCCACGTCGTGACGAGCTTCCGTCGGGGATCTCACACCAGACGGTGCGGCCGGGACCGTCCGGGTTGGGGTGGGTGTCCCAGCGGCCTTGGGAGAGGAGGTCGACTATCAGGAGCCCTCGGCCGCCTTCGCGCAATGTGCTGGAGTCATGGGGGTGGAGGGCCGGGGTCGCGGCGGTGCTTCGGCCGTGGTCGGTCACCTCTATCCGGAGGTGATCCTTCGTGGGGATGAGGCGGAGGGTCACGGTGAGGGACGGATCGTGGCGAGGGTGGCGGATGGCGTTGGTGACGAGTTCCGATACGGCCAGGCGGGTCTGTTCGTAGGCGGGGTGGGTTTCGCCCAGCCAGGTGCGGACTTCCTCGCGGGCTCGGGAGGCCGACTCCGGGGTGGCGGGGAGGGTCAGTTCGCGGTGGGTGTCCGGGGTCATGGAAAGCCTTTCCCGGGGAATTGTGGATGGGTTCGGCGGTGGCCATCACACGGTCGCAAATAGAGGGGGAAGGGGAATGGCTTTCCGGGTTCGCATTTCATTCACAGTTGTGTGGACTCGGTCGCGGGGGATGGCGAACTGCCTGATGATGGGCGGTGAGTTCGTGCCGAGCCCGAGAGAGGAGCCGGGTGATGACCGTCCCCCTTGAGCCTGATCCGTCCGTATCGCCGCGTTTGCAATTTGGTACGGAATTACGGAAATTTCGGTTGTCTCAGGGGTTTACGCAGCGGCGGCTGTGTGAGGCGGTGCACCTGTCGATCAGCCAGCTCAGCATGATCGAGAACGGTCACCGGGGGCCCACTCCTGATCTGGCGCGGCGCATGGACGAGGCGCTGGGGCTGGGGAGCACCTTGACCGGGCTGCTCGACCGGCTCAACCGGGCGGCGGCGCAGTTGCCGCGATGGTTCCGGCCCTGGCTGGAGTTCGAACGCGAGGCGGAGGCCCTGCGGATGTGGGAGCCGTTGATGGTTCCCGGTCTGCTGCAGACGGAGGACTACGCGCGGGCGATATTGAGCCGTGGCCCTGCGGTCACGCCCCAGCAGGTGGAGGAGCATGTCGCGGCCAGAATGGAGCGGCAGAACATCTTGAAGCGGCCGATGCCGCCACTGCTCTGGGTCATTCTCGACGAAGGCGTTCTCCACCGTCCCATCGCCGATATGGAGATCATGAAGGCGCAGTCTGCGCACCTTCTCGAAATGGGCGAAAACCCCCATATATCCCTACAGGTGCTACCGCATAAGGCGCGGAGCGTGGTTGGGTTGATGGGTGGTTTCGTCGTCGCGGACATGCCCAAGGGAACCCCGCCTGCGGCTTATATCGAGTCGCAGAGCACGGAGGACCGGGTGAGCGTCCGCTCAGACGAGGTGAAGCACTTAGCGCTCCGTTACGACCTCATCCGGGTGGACGCACTGGCCCGGCACGAGTCGAGCGACATGATCAGGGAGGCAACGCGGAGATGGTCCACGTGAACGAGGAACTCGCCGCAGCGCAGTGGCGCAAGTCGAGCTACTCCGGCGACGACGGGAGCAACTGTGTCGAGGTGGCTGCCCTGAACGGCGGACGGCGGGCCGTGCGGGACAGTAAGGATCCCGGGGGGCCCGCCGTCGTGGTCGGTTCGGGTGCGTGGGTGGCCTTCGTCGGGCATCTGAAGGGCTGTTAGCGGCTCAGTGGTGCGCGTGGGTGTACTCGTCGCGGCGCCACAGCATCGCGGCGAGCATCAACGGGAACATCGCGACATGGGAGACGATCATCACGGTCATGCCGTCGATGACGTCCGCCCACAGGAGCGGGAACAGCGGCACGATCGGGACGAACATCGCGCCGCACATCTCCAGGACGGGGAGCCAGGAGTGGCCGCGGACGCGCATCCACGCGGCCATTCCCACCGACATGTTGAAGGCCATCAGCAGGTAGGCCAGTTCGGGGTCGGCGGTGTACGACAGGTTCACGCCTAAGGCGGACCACCCGAGGTCCAGCACGAACATGCCGACGAACATCGCGATGATCATCTCGACGTAGTGGAAGGCGAAGCGGCGCCAGCTGCGGGCCTGAGGGGGGAGCGTCATGTCGGTCATGGGTCCACTGTCCGGGCGCGCGGGTGGAGCGCCTAGGTAAGGAAGTCAGGTAAGTCCGGATACTTGGGATCCCCGTCCTTCTGACATACGGTCTCGGGCATGACGGTACGGCGGGTGGTCGTGGTCGGGTACCACGCGGCGGAGTTACTGGACATCGCGTGCGTCACGTCGCCGCTGATCGTGGCGAACTACTACGCGCGCAGGCACTTGTACGACGTCTCCCTGGCCACGCCGTCGGGGCGGCCCATCGTGTGCGGCACCGGGCTGACGCTGCAGGGGCAGCAGGCCCTGGAGAAGGTCACGGGGCCGCTGGACACGCTCATCGTGTCGGGGGGCATCGGGTACGAGGACGCGGCGGACAACAAGGTCGTCGTCGGGCATGTCCGGCGGCTGGCGCGGGAGAGCCGGCGGGTGGCGTCGGTCTGCACGGGGGCGGCGGTGCTGGCGGCCACAGGGCTGCTCGACGGCCGGCGGGCCACGACGCACTGGAAGTACGCCCGCACCCTCGCGGAGCGCCACCCGGAGATCCGCGTGGACGCCGACCCGATCTTCATCAGGGACGGCGACGTCGCCACGGCGGCCGGCGTCACCGCCGCCATCGACCTCACTCTCGCCTTCATCGAGGAGGACAACGGCGCCGCCCTCGCCCGCCAGGTGGCCCGCGAGCTCGTGACGTACATGCAGCGCCCCGGCAACCAGGCCCAGATGAGCATGTTCACCGAACCCCCACCCCTCAGCGACGACCTGGTCAAACGCGTCGTCGACCACATCGCCGCCAACCTGGACGCCGACCTGACCACGGCCACCCTCGCCTCGGACGCGGGTGTCAGCGAACGCCACCTCACCCGCCTGTTCCTCAGACACCTCGGCCAGACCCCAGGCCGCTACGTCCGCCGAGCCCGCACCGAGGCCGCCGCCCACCTCCTGGCCTCCACCTCCCTGCCCATGGCCGCCATCGCGTCCCGCTGCGGCTTCGGCACCGCCGAGACCCTCCGGCAGGCCTTCGTGGACCGCTACGGCATCCCCCCGTCCCGCTACCGCCTGGCCCAGACCACCGTGTGACTCAGGCGGCCGGCCGCAGACTGGCGGGCGAGCCCAGCGCCGACCTGATCAGGTGGTCGATCAACTCCGGGTACGACAACCCCGCCGCCTTCCACATCTGCGGGAACAACGACCCCGAAGTGAACCCCGGCATGGTGTTCACCTCGTTGAGCACCACCTCCCCCTCACCACTCACGAAACAGTCGACCCGCGCCAGCCCCCGGCACCCAAGAGCCCGGAACGCCGCCACCGCCATCTCCCGCACCCTGCGCGTGGTGTCGTGGTCCAACCGCGCCGGCACGGTGAACTGCGGCCGCGACGCCGCGTACTTGGCCGCGTAGTCAAAGAACGCGGCACCGTCCAGAGCGATCTCCGCCAGCGGGCTGGCGACGGGCTCGCCGGCCAGTTCGAGCACGCCGCACATCACCTCCATGCCTCGCACACCGGCCTCCACGATGACCTTGATGTCGTAGGCGGACGCGACCCTGATGGCCGTGTCCAGCTCGGCGGGGTCGGTGGCAGGGGAGACGCCGAGGCTGGAGCCGCAGCGGGCCGGCTTGACGAATACGGGTGCGCCGAAGCGGGCCAGCAGGCCTTCGGCGCGTGGCCGCGGGCCGTCCAGCACGACGTACGGGGCGATGGGAAGGCCGGCCGCGGCCGCCACTCGTTTGCTCCACTCCTTGTCCATGCAGGCGGCGCTCGACAACACGCCGCAGCCGACGTACGGGACGCCGGCCAGCTCCAGCAGCCCCTGCACGGTGCCGTCCTCACCCATGGGGCCGTGCAGGACGGGGAAGACGACGTCGGGCCGGCCGAGGGAGTACCCAGGCCGGCCGGGGCGGTGCCGCAGGAACTCCCCTGTGGAGGGGTCGAGCACGACGGCGGAGCTGTGGCCGGGAGTGGTCCAGCGGCCCTCGGCGGTGATGAGCACCGGGAGGGGGTCGTGCACCCGCGGGTTCAGCGCGTCCAGCACGGCGCGCCCGCTGGCGACGGAGACGGCGTGCTCTGGACTGCGCCCGCCGTACAGCACCGCGACGCGGGTACGGGCGGGCCGTGGCCCGGCTTCGCACGAGTCAGGAAGACGGAACGTCATGGTGATCTCCCTTCGGCGACCGACCGGGCCTGACATGGAGATGCCCGGCCCCAGAGCGGCGAACGTCATGCGCGGACCAGATAAGGCAAAGTCACGTCCCGATCGCCGTCCTCATCGCCCCCGGGCACACGCTCCTCGCCGCGGTGCTGTCGGCGGTGACGCTGCCGCTTGACGTGCTTGACGGGGAACTCACCTGGCTGCAGGGCCGGGCCGGAGTGCGGGGGATGTTGCTGGACGCGACCAGCGCCGGCTGAGCGAGGCGGTCATCTACTGTGGCGTCGCGTACTGGCTGGAGGCCACCGGGCACTTCCTGTCACTGCTCACGTGCGGCAGCGGTGGGTGGCGATCACCCGGCACCTGTCCCGGACGTGAGGAGAAAGAGCCCCTTGTCCGGATGAACGTCTCGATTAACAATTCCAAACATTGACGGAGATCTCCTGCGCCTGGGCATTCTGGGCGGCACGTTCGACCCCATCCACAACGCGCATCTGTCCAAGGCCGCGGCGGTCGCGCACGCCCTGGCGTTCGACTGTGTGCTGTTCGTCCCGGCAGGAGATCCGTGGCACAAATCGTCGCCGGAGACCTCGGGCGAGCACCGGCACGCCATGGTGGCGCTCGCCGCGGCGGGGGACCCCCGGTTCCGGGTCAGCCGCATGGAGATCGACCGGCCGGGGCCCAGCTACACCGTCGACACGCTGCGGGACCTGCGCGGGTGGTACGGCGACCGGGCGCGGCTGTTCCTGGTCATGGGCGCGGACTCCTACGCCGGTATCGGGGGCTGGCGGGAGCCGGAGGCGCTGTTCGAGCTGGCCGAGGTCGTCGTGTGCGCCCGGCACGGCCACCCGCGGCCGGCTCAGCACAGAGCGGTCACACCGGTGGACCTGACGGTGCCCGAGGTGTCCTCCACTCTGGTGCGCTCCTTGGTACGCAGCCGGGCGTCCATCGGCCATCTGGTGCCGTCCGTGGTCGAGGCCTACATCCGTGAGCACGGCCTCTACCGGGCGACCTCCAGCAGTACCTCGTGGACGGCCGCGGCGACCCGCTCGGGGCTGTAAGCCGCCCGGGTGCGGGCCATCTGCCGGGCGGCCAGGTCGCGGCGCGGCTCCGGGTGTCCGACCAGCTCGACCAGGCGGGACAGCAGCTCGCCGGTGTCGCCGTACAGGGCGTCGGGGTCGGTGATCTCGGGGTAGGCGCCGACGCGGGGCAGCAGACAGCAGGTGCCGGTGGCCATCGCCTCCAGGGTGGCCACGCCGAGGCTCTCGTGGGTGGCCGTGCTGACCTGCAGGTGCGCGCCCCACAGGGCGGCGTAGTAGTCGTCGATCGGCAGGTCGCCGCCGAGCCGTACCCGGGCCGGGTCGAGCCGCTCCAGGGCGGATGCCGGGGGGAAGCGCCGGGTGACCAGCACGCGGGCGGGAGTACGGCGCATCAGCTCGGCGGCCAGCTCGAAGAACACCTCGGGGCGTTTGGCGGCGACCGGCGCGTGGTTGAAGACCACGACCGGCGCCCCGGGATCCTCGGGGCGCCGGGCCGCGTCGATGCGCGGCAGGTCAAGCGGCAGCCCGACCCGGCGCAGCCGCGGCACCAACTCCGCCGCGGCGGACGGCGCGGCGGCGCGCACCTCGGCGGCGATCGTGGCGGCCATCCACTCGCTGACCACGAGCACCCGGTCGGCGCACATCAGATTGCCGAGGTCGGCCCACGCCAGGCGCGGGTACCGCTCGAAGCGGAACAGGTCCGTCGGGTCCCAGTGGCTGCCGTGCGTGTACGTGACCAGCGGCCCGCCGAACCCGGCGTCGTCCATGACGCGCCGCAGCTCCACGGTGAACGGCCAGAACGCGTGGAACGCCAGCACCGCGTCCGGCGGGCGCATGGTGAGCTGCCGCTCGAACGCGGTCAGCACCTCGCCGACCCAAGCCGTCCGTCCCTCGCCGCCGCCCGTCACGGACGTCACCTCCACCCCTCGTCCGGTGAGCCCCGCCTGCAGGGCGTCGGCGCAGGTGACGTTGAATCCGAGGCTGTCACTCGCGGTGACGGCCCGGCCGGTGTCCCGGTGCGTGTAGGGGCGGACGTACAGGACACGCATGGCCGTGCCTTTCCGGGTGATCGTCAATACACTTCCTTGACGGTTGCTTTGCCTCTTACCCCAGGGGTGGCCAGATGTCGATCTTCGATGAGCTGGGCCATGAGGGCACAGCCGGCGCCCGGCTGTTCGCCGACCGGTACGAACTGAGCCGCGAGTTCGCCGAACGGATCCACGCGACGCCGCCGCAGCGCACCATCGCCTTCTACGTCGGCGTCGGCGGCAACGGCAAGAGCGCCCTGCTGCGCCACCTGCGCGACCACTGCTGCGTCAAGCTGCCCGACGCGCAGTGGGCCGAGGTCAAGGGCCGTCCGCCGGAGTTGTTCGTCGAGGCTCTGGGGCAGGCCCCGGGCGCGGTGCGGGTACCGGTCGCGCTGCTCGACTTCAGCACCACCCCGTTCGACGGCACCCGGCCCCAAGAAGCCATGGGTGCGTTGTTCCTGCTCAAACGGCAGCTCGCCGAGTTCGACGTCCGCACGCCCCGGTTCGACTTCGCCGCCGTGGCGTACCTCCACAAGTCCGGCGGCGACGTGAGGAGGCTGATCGAGGACAACTTCCCGCGCTCGGAGATCGCCGTCGCCGCCACCATCGCCGACACCTTCCTCACCCTGCCGGTCTTCCAGGTCGGCACCGCCCTGGTCGAGGTGATGCGCGACCGCATGGACGACCTGCTCAGCCGCCGCAGGCTGCGCCGCCGCGTGCCGCCAGAGGTGATCGAGGAGGTGCTGCGGCTGCCGCCCGACCCCGACCTGATGGCCGCGCTGCCCCGGTTGTTCGCCGCCGACCTGCGGGCCGCGCTGACCGAACGCGGCGGGCCCGGCCGCATCGTGCTGCTGTTCGACACCTTCGAGGCGCTCACCGGCGAGCACGGCGCCGCCCGGTTCGCCGACCGCGGCGGGCCGCGCTGGTTCCGCCAGCTCGCCGGGCGCCTTCCGCTGGACGACGGGCTGGTGATCGGGGTCGCCTCACGCAGCCATCCCCGCTGGGCCGAGGCGCTCACCGACCCCATCCCGGACCGGTTCGTGGCCGTCACGGCGCTCGGCCCGCTGCACGCCGAGTTCGCCGAGGAGTACCTGGTGCAGGCCGGCGTCGGGGCCGCCGAGCTGCGCGACGCGCTGATCCGGTACGCCACGGTGGAGGCCGGCCTGGTGCACCCGCTGCTGCTCGGCCTCAGCGCCGACGTCGCGCTGGCGGCCGAACGTCACGGTGTGCCGCTGCGGCCCGAGGGGTTCGTGGCCAGTGACGAACTCGGCGCCAAGGAACGCGAGCTGGCCGCGCGGCTGATGCAGTGGGTGAGCGGCGACCTGGAGCTGGCCATCGTCTCGGCGTCCGCCGCGCGGGCGTTCGACCGGGAGCTGTTCGACCGGCTCGGCGCCGGCCTCGGGTTCCCCGCCGACACCGAGACGTTCCGTCGGCTCGTCAACTTCTCGTTCGTGTCGCCGCAGGGGGAGCGGTTCACGATCCATCTGCTGCTGCGGCGGGCGCTGCGCCGGGTCGCCCCTGACATTCTCCTCCGGGCCCACCGGGCGCTCGCGGACTACTATCGGACCGTGTCTCAAGCCGACGGGTTCAGCGCGCGTCTCGAACGCATCTACCACGAAGCCCAGTTGGACGCGGCCGAAGGCGTGCGCATGTGGCGCGAGGAGATGTGCGCCGCGCTCGACCAGAGCCGGTACGACCGGTGCCGCTCGCTCATCACGCTGATGGCCGACATCGAGGCGCCCACCGAGGCCGACGCAGAGGCGATGACGTACCTCGCGGCCGAGGCGGAGATCGCGCTCGGCAACCATGGCGAGGCCGAGCGGCTGCTGGACGGCCTGCGCGCGGACGCGCCGTACGCGCTGCTGCTGCGCGCCGACCTGGCCTTCGCCCGCAGCGACTTCGGCGCGGCCTACGAGCTGTCCCAGCAGGCGCTGGAGCGCTCGGGGAGCGGCGCCGAGCGGCTGCCGTTCCTGTTCCGCGCCGCCGAGCTCCGGCTGTTCCTCGGGCGGTTCGCCGAGGGCACCCGGCTGTCGGAGGAAGGGCTCGCCATCGTCGGGCCGGACGGCGACGCCAACGACTCGGCGCGCTGGCACGCGCTGATCGCCCGCCTGAGCTTCTTCGGCGGCGACATCGAGACCGCCAAGTCGGAGCTCGCCCTCGCCCAGCGGCGGCTGGACACGTTACCCGAGGAGCAGTGGGACAAGTCCGTCGAGGCGGTCATCCGGGTCAACGAGGCGGTGGTCGCCGAGGCGGAGGACCGGCCGGTGGACGCGCGGGCCGGGCAGGCCGCGGCGCTCGCCATCTACCGCGAGGTGTCCGACATCGGCGGGGTGGCCAACGCGACCAACGGGCTCGGCCTCGCGGCGCTGCAGATGCGCGAGCTGGCCGAAGCCCGCACGCACTTCACCGACGCCGCCCGGATCGCCCGCGACCTCGGGGACGACCTGCTGTTCTCCAAGATCCTTCGAGGGCAGGCCGAGGCGTCGGTGCTGGCCGGTGACCTCGACGAGGCGCGCGAGCTGGCCGAGGCCGCCATCGAGGGCTTCGAGCGGTGCCGCATCCCGTACGACATCGCGCACGGCCAGGTCACGCTGGCCCGCGTGCGGCAGGCCCGCGGCGACCACGTTGGCGCGATGGAGCTGACCGACCGGGCCCGGCGGACCATCGAGACCGAGGGTTTCGACAGCCTGTACGTGCGCTGCCCGGAGGTCCGGGTGCCGGACGCCGGGCGCGTCGCCGCCGCCATGCGGGCCTTCGTCGCCGGGGACGCGCTCGGGGTGCCGTGGGAGGGCGGGCCGCCGGAGGACGTCGACCGGGACCGGCTGTTCGAGCTGCCCGCCGCGCACGGGTGGCCTCAAGGGGCGACGTCCGACGACACCGGGCAGATGTTGCTGGTGAGCCGGTTGCTAGCCGACACCTCCGGGCGTCCCACCGCCGAGGAGTTCACCCGGCGGCTCGCGGAGGCGGCCGACACCATCCGCGGCATCGGGCCCACCACCCGGCGGTCGCTGGCGCGCTTCGCCGAGACCGGGGAACTGCCCGAGCCGTCCGACGACCCGGCCGACGGTGCCACCAACGGCGCGGCCATGCGCATGACACCCGCCGGCTGGATCGTGCCCGCCACCGACCCCGACCGCCGGCGCGCCCTGGTCCGCGAACTGGCCCGCGGCACCCACCCCAGCCCCATCGCCATCGGCGCGGCCTGCGTGGCGTCCGCGATGGCCACCTGGGCGCTGGAGTCGGCCGACGCCATCCTGCCCGCCGCCGTCGCGGAGGCCGAGTGGCTCGGCCGCCCCGAGTTCGACGACGTCCGCCGCGCCGCCGACGGCGCCTGGACCCCGCCGCCGGCCGGCGTCACCCTCGACGCCGCGCAGACCGTGGCCGCCGTCGTCCACGTCATCCGTCATTCGACGGACCTGTCCGAAGCCCTGCCGTACGCCGTCTCCCTCGGCGGCGACACCGACACCGTGGCCGCCATCGCGGGCGGCGTGCTCGGCGGAGTCTCCGGCCAGTCCGCCCCGTCCTGGTGGGACCGCGTGACGTTCCCCGAGAACTCCGAGGTGGACACCCTGGCGGCGAGGCTGGCGGGCCTGCGGCGCGCGTGGTACTCCCGGTGAGCTTCGTGGCACATGGCGCCGGCGCGCCGGGCGTGCGGCACGGCGCATGAGGACGGCGCCCATCGAGGCGCTGGCGGACGGCATCCGTTCGTCCACCCGGCCGGTGGCCGTGCTCGCGGGGGCCGGGACGTCCCACTCCGCGGGAGTGGCCACCGGGGAGGAGCTGCTGCGTCGTATCGCCGCCGAGTGTGGTGAGGACGCCGGGAGCGATCCGGTTGCCTGGTATGTCGGAAGGTTTGGGCGGTTCCCCGATTACTTCGCCATGGTGCAGGGAGGGGCGGGGGGCGGGCTTTCGCTGCCTCCGCGTCTGTTCGAGGGGGGTGGGCCTACGCCTGCGCATCGGGTGCTCGCTGAGATGGCCGGGTGGGGGATGGCTGGGCCGTTTCTCACCACCAACTTCGATCGGCTGCTTGAGCGTGCGCTCGCGGAGGCGGGGGTGGTGGTCCGGGCGGTCTATGACATCGAAGGCATGGCAGGCGCCGAGCTTGAGACCGGGCTGGTGGTGAAGTTGCACGGGGACTATCGGGATCTCGCGATCCGTGACAGCGCCTCTGCTCTGCACACCTACCATCCGGTGGTGGACGCGTTGCTCGACCGGGTGCTCAGTGCCGCGCCGCTGCTGGTCTGCGGGTGGTCGGCGAGTTGGGACGTTCCGCTTGGTGAGGCGTTGCTTCGTACGGCGGGGCGGCAGCCTACGTACTGGCTGCAATGCGGGGAGCCTACGGGGCGGGCGCTCGCGATCATCGCGGGACGGGACGCGCTTGTGGCGCGGGTGTCAGGGTCCGACGCGGGGCTGCGGGCGTTGCGGGACAGCTTGACGCGCCGCGAAAGATAGATCCTTTACCGTTCAGGCACCCGCTGATTACTCTCCGCGATATGGTCGCAACGTTTCGTGTTCGGCGTCGCCTCTGGGAGTCGGTCTGTGGCCGTTCGGGTGATCTTCATTGGTGGGCTGGGGCGTAGTGGGACGACCCTGCTGGAGCGGTTGCTGGGGGAGTTTCCCGGGGTGGCGCCGCTGGGGGAGGTTGTGCATCTCTGGGAGCGGGGGGTGTTGGGGCGGGAGCCTTGTGGGTGTGGGGAGCCGTTCACTGCTTGTGCGTTCTGGCGGCGGGTGGGGATGCGGGCGTTCGGGGGGTGGTCGCCGGGGCTGGCGGATCGGGTGCTGACCTTGCGGCGGCGGGTGGATCGGACGCGGCGGATTCCGGCGCTGGTGGCGCGGCGGCGGCATCCGGGGCTCAGTGGGTACACGCGGGCGTATTCCAGGGTGTACGAGGCGGCGGCGCAGGTGTCGGCGCGGCCGGTGGTGGTCGATTCGAGCAAGCATGCCTCGCTGGCGTTCTGCTTGCTGACGTCGCCGGTGGTCGATCTCAGTGTGGTGCACGTGGTGCGCGATCCGCGGGCGGTGGCCCATTCGTGGCGGCGGCATGTGCGGCGGCCTGAGGACGGGGCGCCGATGACGCGGTGGCGGCCGTGGCGCACGGCGGTGCACTGGGTGGTGCAGAACCTCGCGTTCGAGTTGCTGGCGCTGCGGAACGGCGCGGTGGTGCGGGTGCGGTACGAGGACCTGCTGGCCGATCCGCCGGCCGTGCTGGTCCCGCTGCTGGCACGCCTCGGGGTGCCGGCCGGGTCCTGCGGGGAGCCTTCCGGTCGTTCCGCCGCGGGGCACCGGGTCGCCGAGTTGTCGGTGGCGCACACCTGCTCGGGGAACCCGATGCGCTTCACGGCGGGGCCGCTGGAGTTGCGGCGGGACGACACGTGGTGCGAGCGGCTGCCCCGGCACCACCGGTGGCTCGTCACCGCGCTGACCTGGCCGTTGATGATCCGCTACGGCTACCGGCCCGGTGACCCGCGCGGTCCGGGTGCCGTGTCGCCCCCCTGGTTGCCGCCGGGCGTGCCTGCCTCGGGGTGCCGATGAGCTCGCCGGCCGTCGGGGTGGTCGTGCCGACCCGGGGCGACCGGCCGTCCATGCTGCGCGAGGCGGTGCGCGGGGTGCTGGCGCAGGGATACCCGGGGCTGTCCGTCGTGGTGGTGGTGGACGGCGGGGACGTGGCGGCGGTGGAGCGGCAGCTCGCGGAGTCATGCCCAAGGGACGGGGAGTCGCCCTCAAGGGACGGGGAGTCGCCCCCAAGGGACGCGGAGTCGCCCTCAAGGGACGCGGAGTCACCTCCAAGGGACGGGGAGTCGCCTCGAAGGGACGGGGCGGTCGTCGTGCTGGCCAACCGGTTCAGCCCTGGGCTGCCGGGAGCGCGGAACACCGGCATCGCGACGCTGGACACCGAGCTGGTGGCGTTCTGCGACGACGACGACGTGTGGTTGCCGGGGAAGCTCGTGGCGCAGGTGGCGGCGCTGCGTGAGGAGCCGGGGGGTGAGTTCTGCGGGTGTGCCATCGAGGTCGAGTACGGGGGGCGGCGGGTGGTGCGGCTGGCGGGGGCGTCCCGGGTGACGCAGGGGGACCTGACGCGGTCGCGCATGGTGATGGTGCATTCCTCGACGTTCCTGTTCCGGCGCGGGGTGGTGTGGGCGGACGAGAGCGCACCCGGCGGGCAGAACGAGGACTGGGACCTCGCGCTGCGGGCCGCGGGGCGGCGGCCCCTGGTGTACGTCGACCGGCCCCTGGTGCGGGTGCGCTGGGGGGCGTCGGCGTACGTGACACGCTGGGCGGAACGCATCGCCGGCCTTGAGTGGATGCTCGCCCGGCATCCCGCCCTGGCCCGCGACGCACGCGGGGCGGCCCGGGTGTACGGGCAGCTCGCCTTCCTGCACGCGGCCCTCGGGCACCGCCGCGAGGCGGGCCGCTGGGCACTGCGGGCCTTCACCACACGCCGGGGCGAGCCCCGGGTGCCGATCGCGATGGCGGTCGCCCTGGGCCTGCCCGCCCGTCTGGTTCTCCACCGGCTGCACATCTGGGGGTACGGGATCTGATGTCGCAGAGAACGCTCACCGGGATGCCGCACGACCCCCGGTCCACCGCGACGCGGGTGCGGGTCGGTGGGGTCATGGTCGACCGGCTCACCGCGCAGGAGGTGGTGGATCGGGTCGTCGTCGCGTCGCTGCGTGGCGAGGGTGGGCACGTGGTCACCCCCAATGTGGACATCTGCCGCACCTGTGCCCGCGACCCCGCCGTGCGGGGCATCGTGGCAGGTGCCGAGATCGCTGTGCCGGACGGCATGCCGCTGGTGTGGGCGTCCCGGCTGATCGGGGCTCCTGTGCCTGAGCGCATCACCGGTGCCGATCTCATCTGGTCGCTGTCGGAGGCCGCCGCCCACGCCGGCATGCCCATCTATCTGCTCGGCGGGCCACCCGGGGTGGCCTGCCGCGCCGCCGAGGTGTTGCGTGGCCGCTACCCCGGGCTGCGGATCGCGGGGGTCGCGGCCCCGCCGTACGGGTTCGAGGCGTCAGCGGAGGGGGTGCGTGAAGTCCGCACGGCGCTGGTCGCGGCGGCGCCGCGGCTGGTGTTCGTCGGGCTCGGGTTCCCCAAGCAGGACCGGCTGATCGCCACGTTGCGCGCCGACCTGCCAGGCACGTGGTTCGTGGGCTGCGGTGCGGCCATCGCCTTCACCGCCGGTGCGGTCCGGCGGGCACCCGAGTGGATGCGGCGCGCCGGGCTGGAGTGGCTGTTCCGCCTGGCCGCCGAGCCCGCCCGGCTGGCCCGCCGGTACCTTGTGCACGACCTGCCGTTCGCCCTGTGCATGCTGGCCGGTGCCGTGCTGGCCCGTATCAGGCGTTCTTACGTGGTGAGCGCGAGCACCCGGGCGACCTCCGCCGCGGTGAGGTTGCCCGGGCGGGCGGTCGCGGCCTGGCGGGAGTTCATCGGGCGGTAGGCCGTGCGGGACAGGCCGGTCCACGCGAACGGCGTGTCCCGGCTCCCGGACGGCGCGGTGCAGGCGTGCAGCACGCGACGCTCGGCGCGTGGGGTCCAGGGCAGGCCGCACCAGGCGTACAGGTCGCGGTAGGCGGGGACCGGGTCGCTGGCGAGGTCCTCGTACCGGACCACCCTGATGCCGGGGTGGCCCGCCAGGGTGTGCGCGGTGGTGCGGGCCAGCGTCCACAGGGTCGCGATGCTCGCCAGGTGGTCGGGGGAGCCGTTCAGCCGGCGGGCCGCGGCCACGTGGGGGTGGTCGCGCAGGAGCAGGGGCTGGTCGAGCAGGTCGGTGAAGCGCACCCGCCAGCCGAGACGGCGCCAGCTCGCGACGAACGGCACCGGGTCGCGGACCAGCAGCACCACCCGGCAGGCCAGCCGCTCGGCGAACCACGCCGCGGAGAACAACGCGAACGGGTCGTCAAGCAGGGCCGTCCTGCCGCGCAGCCTGCCGTACGTGAACGCCGCGCCGTACTTGAGCAGGCGGGCCAGGTCACGGGGCCGGTGGTTGCGGCGCACCTCGGCGGCGAAGCGGTACCGCAGGGCCACGGTGTCGGTGAAGGCGCGCAGCCACGGCTCCTCGTTGTCGCGGCAGATGTACTGGAAGCGGTGCGCGACGGTGGCGTTCAGCACGCCGGGGGAACGGCCGGGGGGCCGCTGCGGGTTGAGCGGCTCGTTGACGTACACCGCGGCGCCGCCCGCCGCGAGCATCGCCCCGGCCCAGCTCGTGCCACTGCGGGGCAGGCCCGTCACCAGTACGGTCATCGGCCGTCCTTCCAGGGACGCGGGTCGGGGCGGCGGCTCAAGGAGCGCAGGGCGGGCAGGGTGTGGGGGCCGAAGGGGCGCAGGGCGTAGCGGCGGGACAGGTGGAGCAGGGGGAGGAGGTTCTTGGTGAGTACTCCGGCCGACCAGCCGAGGGCGGCGCCGAGGGCGCCGTGGGAGGGGATCAGGGCCAGGTCGACGGCCACGGTGACGGTGACGGCGGTGAGGACGCATCCCATGCTGGCCGCGGTGTGACCGGCGGCGATCAGCACGACGTCCACCATGCCGGCGGCGGTGGCGGCCGTCATCGTGGCGGCCAGCACCAGGGCGACCGCCGTCCCGTGCCGGTACTCCTCGCCGAACACCGCCGTCAGCCAGGGGGAGAGGGCCGCGTAGCCCAGCCAGACGGGCCAGGTGAGCACGACGAGCCAGATGGTGGTGCCCTGGTAGAGCTCACGGGCCCGCGGCAGGTCGCCGTCCGCCATGGCCCGCACCAGCTCCGGCTGGGCGGCCTGGGCCAGCCCTTGGTTGACGAGCTGCCCCACCACCTTGAAGCGGGTCGCCGCCGTGTACACCGCGGCCTGCCCGGCCCCGGCCAGCACCGCGACGACCACGATGTCGAGCCGCTGGAACACCGCCTGCACCGCCCCGCCCACCGCCCGCGGCGCGGTGTGCCGCCAGAACTCCCGCGCGGAGCCGGCACCCGGGGCGTGGCGGCGCAGCCACAGCCCGCTGAGGAGCAGGACCGGCAGGTACGGCAGGGCCCAGGCCGCGGCGAGGAGCCAGGGCGGCGCGCCGAGCACGACCGCCGTCCCGACCAGCAGGAGCTGCCCGCCCGGCTGGAGCACCCCGCTGAGCAGCACGGTGGGCCGCATCACGCCGTACCCCCGGGTGGCGGCGACCAGGACGTCCGCGCAGGTGACGACCGGCAGGGCCACGGCGAGCACCCGCAGCGCCGCGGGAACCCCCGGCGAATCGGGGAGCAGCAGCCGGGCGGCGCCGTCCGCGCAGCCGTACACGACCATCGCGACGACGCACGAGCACGCCAGCACGGGCCCCGTGGCCACCCGCAGCGGGGGGCCGCCGGAGCGGGCCAGGAAGTAGACGAGCCCGTTGCCGGCGTCCAGGCGCAGCACGGTGGCCGTCATCAGGCACAACGTCGTGGTGGTGAACAGCACGCCCGCCGTGTGGGTGTCCGCCGCCCGGGTGACGACCACCACGAGAAGGAACTGCGACCCGGCCCCCGCGACCGCCGCCACCACCCCGGCCGCACCACCCCGCGCCCAGCGGGACGCGGTGCCGTGCGTGGCGTTCAGGGACGCCATGACGGGCGGGTGCCCAGCCACAGTTCCAGTCGGTGGTCCCATATGGCGAAACGCCCGGTGAGGTCGGCACGCAGAGAGGCGGGCAGGGGGGCCGGGCGGGGGCGGGCGTTGTGACGCTCGAAGAGCGGGTCGCCGAGCCGGGGAAGGCCGAGGAACTCAAGGACGCGGTCGTACGACGGCTCCGGGTCGGCGAAGAAGTGGCCGCTGTCGACGACCAGGACGCGGTCCCGGCCCACCAGCGCCTCGGCCCGCGCGAGCTGCTCGGCGTACCGGCCCCGGGCGAGGTAGGCGTGGTGTCGGTGGGCGTGGCTGACGGCGTACGGCTGCTCGGCCAGCTTCTCGGCGACCCCGGCCAGCCGTTCCTCCTCCAGCGCGAGGGCACGCTCGAACGACGGCTCGGGCTCGAAACCCCTGGCGTACTCGTGGGCGTGCGCCGAGTACGCCCGCTCGACCGGGTCGCGGACCAGCACGATGAGCTTCACCCCCGGCAGGTCCCGCGCGGCGCGGGTCAGCGCGTGCGGGTGGAACAGGTAGTACGGCGCCGACTCGAACGCCACCGGACGCATGCCGTACCGCCGCTCCAGGCGGTGGGCCGTCGCCTCCAGCGGGAAGTGCGCGCGGTACCACGCCGCCCCCCGCTGGTAGGCCATGTCGAAGTAGTGCACCCCCTTGCGCAGGTTCGGCTTGAGCACCAGGGGGTGCCGTGCCAGTGCCCGGTACATCGAGGTCGTGCCGCAGCGCTGCGCCCCGACGATCAGGAAGGACGGCGTCACCCGCGCCCCGGCGGTGAGCCGCCCCGCCGCCTGGGCCACGGCGTGCGCCGACCGTTTCACCACGGAGACCGGCACCGCACGGGCAGGGCTTGTGGTCACCACAACACCTCCTGGTTGTCGGCGACGGGGGTGAGCCACCCGGACGGCGGCCCGAGTGGCTGGTGGCCGTCGCGTTCGTAGCGGTCCGCGAGGGTGATCAGGTAGTGGACGGCCGTCTGCCGGGCGCTTGGCGCCGGCACCGCGAACGGCTCCAGCGTGCGTGGCGCCTGGGCCACGCAGGCCTCGGCGGCGACGCGGGGCGGCATGCGGCGCAGGGCGCGCTGGAAGAAGTGGTGCAGGGCGTCGAAGCCCAGTGGCACGCCGGTGCCGAAGCGTTCCCAGTCCCACACCAGCAGGCGTCCGTCCGCGGCGGCGGCCATGTTCCACGGCGCGAAGTCCCCGTGCCAGCAGAACGCGTCGCCGGCGGGGAGCCGGGCGATCTCCTCGGCCGCGCGGGCCAGAACCGCGGGCCGTACCCGGGCGCGGGTGACGGGCAGGGGCGCCAGGGCCAGCACGTCCATGTCCCGCCAGAGGCCGTGGTACAGCACGGTGGGCGCCACCACGGTGCGCAGCGGGGCGGTGGCCAGCATGGTGAGGGTCGTGCTCTCGTGCCGTACCAGGGCCCGGGAGCACTCGGTGTGCCCGACCTTCACGAAGGCCAGCAGGTCGCCCTCCGTCCCGAACGCGGCCAGCACCGGTTTGCGGTTGGCGCGACGGGCCGGGCGGACGTACGTCACGACGCGGACGCGCCGTCCGAACACCTCGCCGAGATGGCCCTCGATGGTGCCCGGGCCGTGCGGGAGCCGGCGCCGCCCCGGCAGCCAGCGTGACCGCGGCACCAGGCGGCGGGGCAGCAGCCGGGACGGGACGATGGCGTACGCCGCGCGGCCGGGGCCCGCGGACGGCGGGTACAGCAGGGCCGTCACCTCGTCCAGGTGGCGCAGCCGCGCCCGGAAGTCGCTCATGGGCGGTGCTCCCCAGCGTTGCGCCAGAGGATGGCGAAGGAGATGAGGTACAGGGTCAGGGCGGTGATCAGGCCGTCGTAGATGAACATGTAGAGCAGCGCGAGGATCATCACGAGCGTGCCCGCCTGCCCGATCGGTGTGCGGTCGCGCCAGAAGCGGCGGATCGCCCCCGCGAAGAACGCGACGTACAGCAGTGCTCCCGTGAAGCCCTGCGTGATCAGCAGCAGCCAGAACTGCCCGTCGCTGCCGAGCGGGGGATGGCCGCACTCGTGACACCAGGCCGTCTTGCCGGTCGTGACGGTGCGGTAGTTGCCGTGAGCGTTGCGGGTGTTGCCGTACCCGATCACCGGCGAGTGGGTGGCCGCCGCCACCGTGGCCGCGACCGTGAACGCCCTGATCTGGTTGCTGTGCGGGCTGTCCAGCCGCTGCGCCACGATGGACCCGAGCGGGCCTGCCAGCACCCCCGCGACCGCCACCAGCACCACCCCGGCGGCCAGCCGGGCACGGCCCCGGACCACCACGTACAGCAGCGCGACCCCGAGCCCGATCCACAACCCCCGGTTCAGCGAGTACACGACGGGCACGGCCGCCACCGCGACCACCACGGCGCACACCACCCGCCGCGCCGGCCCGCCGTACACCCACCACCCGACCACGAACCAGACGAGCAGCACCGAGCAGTTTCCCCCCCACGCGTTCGCCCACTCGAACGGCGCCTCCGGCCGCGGTGAGGCGTGCCCGAGAACGTGCTGCGTCTGCGCGGCCGTCGGATGGATCAGGTTCTGGACGAACGGGTTCCCGCTGATCCAGTCCGGAAGCACCATCTCCACCGGCGAGGTGAACTCGAACCGCGGCGCCAGCACCCCGAGCAGCCCCCCCGCCACGGTGGTGAGGAACAACCCCCCCATCATCCGCACCAGCGTCCGCTGCGGCAGCTCCCTCTCGGAGAGGTTCGCCAGGTAGAGCACCACGACCACCAGCGACACGTACAGCACGAGCCGCATCCCGTACCCGATCAGCCGGCCGGCCCCGAACTCCCCGTACGTCCCCGGCGGCGACTCCCCGAGCATGGCCGCACTGACGAGATACCCCGCCACCAGCAACAACCACAACCCCATCCCCTTGGGCACCACGACCGGCCGCCGCCGGACCAGCACCACCCCCATAGGCACCGCCACCACCACGACAGCAAGCCCCCCGAACCCCAGCGCCCACCAAACCGGATACCCCACCACCAGCGCCGCGATGGGCCACGCCGCTCTCCCTGCCCCCCGCCTGACGGCGGGTGGCGGGAGGGGGGAGGAGGGGGAGAGCCCGAGCACGCCCCGATCCACGCGACCCCCACCCGGCGGCCAGGGGACCACCTCCTGATCCAGGTCCATGTGACCTCGACCGGGGAGCCAGGCACCCGCCTCCCGGTCTTGATCCACGGGCCCCTGGCCGGGCGGCCAGGGGCCCGTCTCCCAGTCGTGGTCCGCGTGGCTTCGCCTGGAAGGCCTGGTGCTCGCTTCTCCATTCGCCGGGGCGGAGGCGGGAGCGGGGAAGGGGCGGGTCGGGGGGTCGAGGGTCATGGTTGGGTGTGGGGGAGTTCGGGGTGGGAGGGGAGGAGGATCACGCCGAGGGGGGCGGTGGCGGTGCGGCGGAGTTGGCGGAGGGCGTGGGACAGGTGGGTGGCCCGGGCGGCCTTGGTCTCCACCAGGAGGAGGGCGGCGTCGGCTCGGGCTGTTCGGTCGGTGCGGACCCAGATGGGGGCCAGGCCGGTCAGGGCTACTCTCAGGTCGTCGGCTATGGGTTCGGGGTCGGTGCCGGGGGTGACGCTGCGGACCAGGAGCTCGCCGCCGTCGCGGAGGTGGGCGGCCACGGCCATGGCCAGTTCGCGGAGTTCTCGGGCGTTCTCGCCTTCGCAGAGGACGGGGAGGCCGGTCAGGCGCTCCACGTCGGCGGCGGTGCGGAGTCTTGTGTCGAAGCGGTCGCGGATCATGGCGACGCTCACGCCGGTGAGCAGGCCGAGGAAGAGGCCGGTGCCGAAGTACAGCGGGGGGCGAGGGGCCGTGGGGGCTGTGGGGGGGCGGGCGTCGGTGATGATGACGCCGGGGGTGACGGCGATGGTCCTGAGGGCGTCGTGTTTGGCGGTGAGGGTGAGGATCTGGCGGTTCAGGACGTTCTGACGCTGGACGGCGATCGCGCGGTCGGTGGAGCCGGCGGGCAGGCGGGGGAGGGCGCCGATGGTGGCCGACAACTGGGTGTTGGCCTCTCGTAGCTTGGCGGCGAGGACCTTGACCTGGGCGGTGAGTGCCTGGGAGGCGGTGGCGGCGCGCTGGGCCAGGTAGGCCCTGGCGAACGCCTGGGCGCCGGCGGCGGCGCTCACCGGGTCGCCCGCGGTGTACGACACGGTGAGGACGGCCGAGTTGGGGGGCACGGTGACGGTGACCTGTTCGCGCAGGGCGGTGGGGTCGTCGCTCTTCAACTGGCGGGCGGCGCGGGCGGCCACCACCGCTGAGCGGGCGACATGCGCCTCGGTGTCCAGGTTGAGTGCCTCGCGCTGGCGGGGCGTGACCGGGTTGGTCTGGTCCTGCACGCCGGTGGGGGACACGAGCACCTCGGCGGTCGCGACGTAGGACGGCGCGGTGGCCGCGAGCGCGAGCCCGCCGCCGCAGAGCCCGGCGATCAGGCACCCGGCGACGGCCGCGCGCCGCCGCAGCAGCATCGGCCCGATGTCGGCCGTGGGGCGGGCGGTGGCCGGCGCCGGCTGGCTCATGGATTCGGCGTGCCTCTCGGTGAACTGGATCGTGCCGGCCCGCTCGGCGGGGGGGTACTCGGGTGTTTCGGGGCGGCAAGGGATTGAGAGAACTATAGGCACGGTGGCACGTCCGGGGGCCCGATACCGGCTTTTACCTGGAGCCCATACCGGTCACCTCACACGCCTATACACGGACATTTCCATAATTGCGGATGCCCAGCTCATCGCAAGGATGCCGAGTTTCCCCCACTCCCGTGCCGGTTAGTGGGAAGGTGATTACCAGCCATCCAGGAAAACGGCATAAGGGGGTTTGGCCGCCTTGCGAAAAGTGACGGGAATATGGGTTTTCGGCGCGGGGATCCTCGCCTCCTGCGGCCTGCTCGCCTACTCCATGGCCGCCATCCGCCCCGACCGGGACACCGCCGCCGACCGGCCACCCGTCACCGCCGCGAACATCCCCGGCGGCGCCCCCGGCTGCGCCGCCACCGCCAAGCTCATCCCGAGCTGCGGCGCCTGGTGGGGCGTCGCGCCGGACGTCTTCGGCGGCCTGCCCCCCGCCGAGGCCCTCGCCGCCGCCGAGGAGCGCATGGGCCGCAAAGCCGACATCGTGCACGTCTACCACCGCGGCGGCGACGCCTTCCCCACCCCGGCCGAGCGCCGCCTGGCCCGCACGCGACTGCTGCTCGTCAACTGGAAGCCGTCCCTGCGCCACACCTGGGCCGAGATCGCCGCCGGCGCCGTCGACCGCCGCGTCGACCGCCTTGCCGCGTCGATCAGGCGCCACCTCCAGGGCAGGTTCTTCCTCACCGTCCACCACGAGCCCGAGAACGACGTACGCCCCCGCCCCGGCTCCGGCATGACCGCCGACGACTACGCCGCCATGTACCGCCACGTCGTCCTGCGCCTGCGCGCCCAAGGGGTCAAGAACGCCGTCACCGTCATGACGTACATGGGTGCCCCCAACTGGGCCGCCAAGCCGTGGTTCGAGCGCCTGTACCCCGGCGACGACGTGGTCGACTGGATCGGTGTCGACCCCTACGCCGACCACCGGGTGGACGACTTCGCCACCCTGATCGACAAGGTCCGCCCCGACCACGCGAGATGGCCCGGCTTCTACCGCTGGACCCAGACCCGCTTCCCCGGCAAACCCATCATGGTCGCCGAGTGGGGCGTCTTCCCCCGCCAGGACGACCACGATTTCAAGACCACGTTCTTCAACTCCGTCCGCCGCCAGATCCGCGGCTACCCTCAGATCAAGGCCCTCGTCTACTTCGACTCCCCGCGGGCCCCGCGAGGCGACACCCGCTTCGACCCCACCCCGGCGGCCGCCCACGCCTTCACCGAGCTGGCCCGCGCACCGTACTTCAGCTCCACCCCGGTGCCGGACCACTGAGCTCAGGAGCCGACGATCCTCAGCCCGCGGAACGTCACCTCGGCGGTCGGCCCGGCGACGTCGCTGAAGCCCCACGTCTCGATGCCGGAGTACCCGGGGCCGAGGAGCGTCGCCGGCCGGTGGGTGAGGACGGTACGCCCGTTGACCGCGAACTCCAGCCGGACCGGGCCGTTCCCGGAGACGTCCGCGCACCGGGCGCGCAGCTCGACCGGCCGGTTCAGGTCGATGCCCTTCAGCGTCCAGAAGCCCGTCCCGTCGCGGTAGCCGGTCCCGGCGAAGACGCCGACCGCGCCGGAGTGGCTCATGAGGAACCGGTACCGCGCGCCGCCGCCGGGCTCGGCGCCCCGGCACCACAGCCCCCACGCGCCCTGCCCGGAGTGGAACCGGGTCACGGACGTCATGTGCTCGGCCCGCGTGCCGGTGGGCGGCCCGGGGACCGGGAGGGTGAAGATCTGCTTGTTCTGGGTGGGGTGCACCCGCAGGCCGCCCTCCGACCGGCGCGCCGTGCCGATCCCGGCGCGACCGGTGACCCAGCCGGTCGTGGAGCGGGTGAAGTCGATCGTGTACCTGACCTCGCCCGTGACGGGCGGCGCCTCGGGGAGCAGTTCCCACGTGATGGTGCGGGTACGGGTGTCGACCGGGTTCGGCGTGACCTTCCGGCTCGGCGCGGGCGTGGACGTGGGCGCGGCGCCGCCGGGGAGGCCGTTCAGGGACCAGGCGATCGCGGCCCCGGCGGCCACCGCACCGGCGGCGATCAGCGAGAGGCCCCGCCGCCCCACGCGCCGGCCGGGCGGGGGCGGCGGGTCCTGGTGCCGGGCGGACGGTGGAGCCTTCTGTGGTCTCGGGCCGGCGGGGCTGCGGGCCAGCACGATGTGGCCCTCGGCGCCGTACAGCCAGCGTTGCGGCGTCTGGGGGCTTCCCGACGCCTGCACCTGGTCGAAGGCGTAGTGGTAGGCCTCGTCCACGGTGACGAGGCCGTCGCCGTCGAGGTCCGCGGCGCCGGTGCGCAGGCCCTCGACCAGGGCGCCGGTGAAGACCGAGCCGGCCTCGGCGCGGGGTTCCCCTTCGAAGGAGTACTCGGTGGCGGTGGACGCCGTGAGCACCACCCGGCCGCGGCCTTCGCCGAGGAAGCGGTGCCGCAGGTCCAGGGCCCCGGTTGCCGCCTTGGCGCCGCGGGCGAACGCGCCGCTGAAGCAGGCGTCAAGGACGAGGATCTGGCGGCGGGCCCGGCAGTGCTCCATCAGGTCCATGAGCCACACCGACTCCACGGCGGTGGCCGCGAGGCGGTCCTTGCGTGTGTCGGTGGCCGCGAAGTACAGCCGGCGGTACGCGTCCAGCAGCCCGTGGCAGGACAGGTACACGAGGATGAGGTCCCGGGGGCTCCTGTCGTGCAGGAAGTCCTGTACGGCGAGGCGGATCTCCCACGTCGGCCGGTCGATCACCGGGGTGACCGCGAAGCCGCCGACGCCGGGGTCGGCCAGCACCTCGGCGAGGGCGGCGGCGTCCCGGCCGGGGGCGCGCAGCCGGCGCAGCGCCGGGTCGTCGTGGGACATGGTGGCCACGATCAGGGCCAGGCGGGGACCCCCGAACGGGTCAGGGGGCGGCGTGCCGGGCGAGCCAGGCATCGATGATCCGTTGCTGCTGCTCGGCGGTGACGGCGGTGAGCTTGAGCGTGTCGCCGTCGATGCTGATCTCCACGGTCCTGCCGCTGCGGGAGACCCAGCTCCGGACGGCGTCCACCACGGCCCGGAGCCCTTCCAGGGTGCCGAGCTGGACCACCAGCCAGCCCACCACGGCCCCCAAGCCCTTGGCGGTGCCCGGGACGTCCTCCGGCGGGGGCGGTCCGGCGGAGAGCACATCGTCCAGGTCGAGCAGTTCGCCGCGGAGATCGCCGGTGAGCTCCGCCAGTTCCTCCGGGTCGCCGTCTCCGGCGGGGAGCACATGGAGGGTCGGTCCATTCGAATCGATCATGATCCGTCCGTCCTGCCGCTGTGCGCGCATGGGATGAATCCATCATCGTGCGTCGGCGCCCCGGACGGGGCGATCATTCCCGGCCGGATCTACCGCAGCCAGCCGCCCGAGCGGAGCAGCGCGAGGACCGAGTCGACCGCGTGGCCGACGGGGACGCCGGTGGTGTCGATGGACAGGTCGGCGTCCTCCGGCTCCTCGTAGGGGTCGGAGATGCCGGTGAACTCGGGGATGAGGCCGGCGCGGGCCTTGGCGTAGAGGCCCTTGCGGTCGCGGCGCTCACACTCCTCCAGGGGGGTGGAGATGTGGATGAGGAGGAAGTCCGCGCCGACGGCCTCGACCATGTGGCGGACCTCGGCGCGGGTGGCGGCGTACGGCGCGATGGGGGCGCAGATGGCCAGGCCGCCGTGCCTGGCGACCTCGGAGGCGACGAAGCCGATCCTGCGGATGTTGAGGTCGCGGTCCTGCTTGGAGAAGGTGAGGCCGCTGGAGAGCAGGCGGCGCACCTCGTCGCCGTCGAGGTAGGAGAGGGCGCGGGTGCCGTCCTCCAGGAGCGCGTCGCGGAGGCCTCTCGCGACGGTGGACTTGCCGGAACCGGAGAGGCCGGTGAAGAAGACGACGACGCCGCGGCGGTGCGGCGGGCCGGGAAGGGTGACCGGCTCAGGGGCGGCGATGTGGTCCTCGGCGCCGTAGGCGGTGGCGATGTGTTCGCGCAGCTCCAGGTCGATCTCGGGCTCCCGGGGCGCCAGGGGGACGGCGGCGAGCAGGGTGCCGGCGGGCAGGCGGTCGCGGGCCTTGAGCGCCGCGCGGACCACGGCGGGGCCGCGCTCGCCGTACGCCAGCGGGAGGAGCAGGACGGTGGCGTCCAGCTCGCGTGCGGTGGCGGTGATCTCGTCGAGGTCGTCCAGCGGGCCTCGCATGGTGACGGCGAGGAGGGGCCCGGTGGCCTGCTCCTTGATCTGCGCGGGGGTGAGGCGCAGCCGCGCGAACGGCCCGTGCTCCGACGCGCCGAGGGACGTCACCGGCCCGGCCACCAGCCCGTGCGACCGTTCCGTCACGGCCAGCGTCGCGAGCGCGGCTCCCTCGGGGTCGCGCAGCGTGAGTTCCTGCCCCACCGCCACCGGATGATCGTCCGGCACCTCAAGGGTGATCGCGTCCGGCCACGGGGTGCCGTCCGCGAGCCGCCCGGTCTCCTCCACCGACACGGCGTCCGCCGTCCCCATGAACCCGGTCAGCGGCGCGAACGCACCGGACACCAGCAACTCGAGATCAGCGAGCTCCCGCTCGCCCGGAGTCCACTCCAGATCAGCCACCGGCCCAGGATATTGGCGCTCGGGGTCAGATGAGGCGGGCGAAGTGGTTTTGGGGTTTGCGGATGATCAGGGTGATTTCGTCGTGGGTGGTGGGGAGGCGGCCCGCGGTGAGTTTGGACAGGACGCGGCAGGCGGCTCGGGTGAGGGGGGCGTGCGGGCCTCTCAGGGCGGGGCCGCTGGTGGCCGAGTAGTCCTCGGCGATCATCAGGCCGCGCATCAGGCAGTAGGAGTGGATGCCCTCGCGGGAGGCCACCTGTTCGTAGATGGCGGGGAGCGGGCCCACGGCGCCCGCGGGGGCGAGGCGGGGCCACAGGAGGCGGCGGGCCCAGCGCGGGAGGTGGCGGTCGTAGAAGCCGTAGGCGGTGGTGCGGTCGCGCATGCGGATCAGCAGGAGGCCGCCGGGGCGCAGGGCGTTGACCATGCGGTCCAGGACCAGCTCGGCGTGGCGGACGCGTTCCAGCAGGAAAGCCACGTGGACCACGTCGAAGGTGCGGGGGAGCAGGGGGGCGGCGCGGAGGTCGCCGAGGAAGCGGGCGTCGAGGTCGGTGCGGGCGTGGACGGCTTCGCGCAGTCGCGGGAGGTCCTCGTCGATGCCGGTGACGCGGGTCTCCACGCGGTCGAGGTCGATGGTGTCGCCGCGGCCGCAGCCGGCGATGAGGATGTCGAGCCGGCGGCCGAGGTGCTCGGTCCACAGCTCGCGGACGCGCAGGCTGAACACGTCGCCTTGGGTGGAGGGCCACCATCGAACCTCAGACATGTACACAGGGTAGTCAGTGAAATTCTCTCTGTAGGGGATTTACCATACGCGGTCGGCGGCGGCCCTCCAGCGGCCCGCCCGTAATGTGGCGTTATTTCAATAGATGGGGGAGAGAGCCGGGCGGAGAGGTGGTTCACGGCGTGGCGCGGTCCGTGGGGAAGTAGCCTTGAGGAAGCCCCGGCGGTCCGACGGACCCGGGGATCACGCGTGCCGCCCCTGCGCTGTGGCCGGCCGGTGGCGCGCGGCCAAGTCGCCACGTGGAACGTTCGCGGCCGTACCAGGCCGTCCGCGAGGCGAGCAGAGGCGAGCGTGACCTTGTGGGGGCATTTCTGAAATGAGTCTTTCCGGACTGCTCGACCTTGTCGTGGCCGAACCACCCCTCGCCGGCGTGCTGCAACGCACCGGGGAGGACATCGACCTGATCGCGCCGCCCGCTCTGCGCCCGTTCGCGGTGGCGGCCCTGGCCCGGCACAGGCCGGTGCTGGCGATCACGGCCACCGGCCGCGAGGCGGAGGACCTCGCCGCCGCGCTCACCGGCCTCGTCGGCGAGCACACCGTCGCGGTCTTCCCCGCCTGGGAGACCCTGCCGCACGAGCGGCTGTCCCCTCGCAGCGACACTGTGGGCCAGCGCCTCGCCGTGCTGCGCAGGCTGGCCCACCCGGTGCCGGGCGACCCCGCCGCGGGCCCTCTCGGCGTGGTGGTGGCCCCGATCCGCGCCGTGCTGCAGCCCTTGGTGACCGGCCTCGGCGATCTCACCCCGGTACGCCTGCGGGCGGGCGACGACGCCGAGCTCGACGAGGTCGTGGACAACCTGGTCGCCGGCGGGTACCACCGGGTGGACATGGTGGAGAGGCGCGGCGAGGTGGCCGTGCGCGGCGGCCTGCTCGACGTCTTCCCGCCCACCGAGGAGCACCCGCTGCGCCTGGAGTTCTGGGGCGACACCGTCGAGGAGATCCGCTGGTTCAAGGTCGCCGACCAGCGTTCCCTGGAGGTCGCGCAGGACGGCCTGTTCGCCGCGCCGTGCCGCGAGCTGCTGCTCACCGACCAGGTCAGGGCCCGCGCCGACGATCTCGCCGAGCGCTACCCGGCGCTGAAGGAGATCCTCGACCAGCTCGCCGACGGCATCCCCGTGGAGGGCATGGAGGCCTTCGCCCCGGCCCTCGTGGACGGCATGGAGCTCCTGATCGACCACCTCCCGGCCCGCGCGTCGGTGTTCGTCTGCGACCCCGAGCGCATCCGCGGCCGTGCGGTCGAGCTGGTCGCCACCAGCCAGGAGTTCCTCGAAGCGTCCTGGATCAACGCCGCCGCGGGCGGCGAGGCCCCCATCGACCTCGGCGCCGCGGCGTTCCGCACCCTGCGCGAGGTGCGCGACCACGCCCGCGAGCTCGGCCAGCCGTGGTGGACCATCGCGCCGTTCGCCGCCACCGACGGCGAGGGCACGGGCCGTCCCGCCGACGAGGACGCGCTCGACCGGGGCGACCGGGTGGAGCTCACGGCCCGCGAGGTGGAGTCGTACCGCGGCGACACCCAGCGGGCCCTCGGCGACATCAAGGGCTGGCTCGGCGACGGCCGCGCGGTGGTGCTGCTCAGCGAGGGCCACGGCCCGGCCGAGCGCATCGTGGAGCTGCTGCGCGGCGTGGACGTCGCCGCCCGCCTGGTGCCGGGCCTCGACGAGGCCCCCGGCAGGGACGTGGTGCACGTCACCACCGGCCGCATAGAGCACGGCTTCGTCTCCGCCACGGCCGCCGTGCTCACCCACCTGGACCTCGTGGGCCAGAAGGCGTCCACCAAGGACATGCGCCGTCTGCCGTCCCGCCGCCGCAACATGGTGGACCCCCTCCAGCTCAAGGTCGGCGACCACGTGGTGCACACCCAGCACGGCGTCGGCCGCTACGTCGAGATGGTGCAGCGCTCGGTGCAGGGCGCCACCCGCGAGTACCTCGTGATCGAGTACGCCAAGGGCGACCGGCTGTACGTCCCGACCGACCAGCTCGACGAGGTCACCCGGTACGTCGGCGGCGAGTCGCCCACGCTGAACCGCATGGGCGGCGCCGACTGGGCCAAGGCCAAGTCGCGGGCGCGCAAGGCCGTCAAGGAGATCGCCGGCGAGCTGATCCGCCTCTACAGCGCCCGCATGGCGTCCCCCGGCCACGCGTTCGCCGCAGACACCCCGTGGCAGCGCGAGATGGAGGACGCCTTCCCGTACGCCGAGACCGGCGACCAGCTCGAAGCCATCGACGAGGTCAAGCGCGACATGGAGCGCTCGATCCCGATGGACCGGCTGATCTGCGGCGACGTGGGCTACGGCAAGACCGAGATCGCGGTGCGCGCGGCGTTCAAGGCCGTGCAGGACGGCAAGCAGGTCGCGGTGCTCGTGCCCACCACCCTGCTGGTGCAGCAGCACCTCTCGACGTTCGGCGAGCGGTTCGCCAGCTTCCCCGTGGTCGTGCGGCCGGTGTCGCGGTTCCAGAGCGACGGCGAGGTGCGCGCCACGCTGGAGGGCATGCGCGACGGCGGCGTGGACATCGTGATCGGCACCCACCGGCTGCTCAACCCCGACGTGCGCTTCAAGGACCTCGGCCTGATCATCGTGGACGAGGAGCAGCGCTTCGGCGTCGAGCACAAAGAGGCCATGAAGCACATGCGCACCCAGGTGGACGTGCTCGCCATGTCCGCGACGCCGATCCCGCGCACGCTGGAGATGGGCCTCACCGGCATCCGCGAGATGTCCACCATCCTCACCCCGCCGGAGGAGCGCCACCCCATCCTGACCTTCGTCGGCCCGTACGACGAGAAGCAGATCGCCGCGGCCGTACGCCGCGAGCTCATGCGCGACGGCCAGGTGTTCTTCGTGCACAACCGCGTGTCGTCCATCAACCGCGTGGCCGCGCGGCTGCGCGAGCTGGTGCCCGAGGCGAGCGTCGCGGTGGCGCACGGCCAGATGAACGAGTCGCAGCTCGAGAAGATCATGGTCGGCTTCTGGGAGCGCGAGTACGACGTGCTGGTGAGCACCACCATCGTCGAGTCCGGCCTCGACATCCCGAACGCCAACACCCTGATCGTGGACCGCGCCGACAACTACGGCCTCTCGCAGCTCCACCAGTTGCGCGGCCGCGTGGGCCGGGGCCGCGAGCGGGGCTACGCCTACTTCCTGTACCCGCCGGAGGCGCCGCTCACCGAGACGGCGCACGAGCGGCTCGCGACCATCGCGCAGCACACCGAGATGGGCGCCGGCATGTACGTCGCCATGAAGGACCTGGAGATCCGCGGCGCCGGGAACATCCTCGGCGCCGAGCAGTCCGGCCACATCGCGGGCGTCGGCTTCGACCTGTACGTGCGCATGATGGCCGAGGCGGTGCAGGAGCAGAAGGCCAAGCTCGCCGGCGAGGAGGTCGTCGAGGAACGCGCCGACGTCAAGGTGGAGCTGCCGGTCAACGCGCACATCCCGCACGACTACGTCACCTCCGAGCGGCTGCGCCTGGAGGCTTACAAGCGCCTCGCGGCGGTCGGCGGCGACGACGACATCACGGCGGTGCACGAGGAACTGGTGGACCGGTACGGCCGCCCGCCGCAGGAGGTGGACAACCTGCTGGAGGTCGCCCGCTTCCGGGTGCGGGCCCGCAGGGCCGGGCTGACCGACGTCGCGCTGCAGGGGCAGTACATCCGGTTCGCCCCGGTGGACCTGAAAGATTCGCAGCGGGTGCGGCTGGACCGGCTCTACCCGAAGGCGGTCTACAAGGCCGCCGCGGGCACGTTGCTGGTGCCGGTGCCGAAGACCAAGCCGGTGGGCGGCCGCCCGTTGCACGATCTGGAGCTGCTCACGTGGTGCGGCGACCTGGTGGACGCCATGTTCCTCCAGCCCGCTCCGGTGGCCGGACGGTGATCGCCGCGCCCCGGGTACGGCCGGTGACCCCACTCGCGGGTTTGAGTAGAGTTACCCGCGTCTGTTGAAGGGACCTCACGTGAAGTCGAACGCTGTGCGCGTGCTGCTGGCCGCGGTGGCCGCGGGTGTCGCGCTGACCGCCTGCTCCTCGTCCCCGGTCGGGGTCGGCACGGCGGCCACGGTCGGCGACGCCCGGATCACCTCCAAGGAGCTGACCGCGGACGTCACCGAGTACCGTGCCGCGCTGCAGAAGGCCAAGATCCCGGAGAGCCAGCTCCAGATGGAGTCGGTGCCGAAGGCGGTCCTGCTCCAGTTGATCAACTTCCGGCAGTTCGAGCAGTTCGCCGCGCTCAACGGCGTCACGGTCACCGAGGGCGACGTCGACAAGTTCATCGCCGAGCAGGGCGGCCTCGAGCGCATCGGCCCCGCGGCGCTCACGCGTGGCGTGCCGCCGTCGGAGACCCGCCACTGGATCCGCACCGCGGTGATCTACCAGCGGTCCCTGGAGAAGTTCGGCGCCAACCTGAGCGACCAGGCCTCCACGCAGGTCGCGCAGCAGAAGTTGTTCGAGCAGATGGACAAGATCCCGGTCGCGGTCTCCCACCGCTTCGGCGAGTGGAACCTCCAGCAGGGCCTGGTCGACAGCAACCGCTTCGGCACCCCGGCCTCCCAGCCGCCGAACCCGCAGGACCCCGCCGCCGGGCAGCCCGACCAGTCGGGCCAGTCGGGCTCGTGACGCTCGTCCTTGTCACCACCTCGCCGCGGGTGGCGCCCGGCCTGCTCAGCGGCCGGGCGTGGGCGGTGCTCAAGGACGGCCCGGTGCTCACCGGCACGCCCGATCATCCGGCGCTGCCGTACCTCGCCGAGGAGGGCGTCGCCGTCGAGGTCGTGACGCCGGACGCCGCCGCCCTCGCCCGCCGGGGCACCGAGGGCGACGTCGTGTGGCTGGCCTCGCCGGAGGGCGACGAGGCCCTCATGCGCGCCGTCGGCCACGCCGCGCTCGCGCTGCCCGAGCCGCCGGTGATCGAGGTGGTCCCCGGGTCGTACGACCTGCCGGGCTCGCGCGTGCTCGACCTGGTCACCGTGATGGACCGGCTGCGCCGCTCGTGCCCGTGGGACCGCAAGCAGACCCACGAGTCGCTGGTGCCGTACCTCATGGAAGAGGCCTACGAGGTCCTGGAGACCATCGAGGAAGGCGACCACGCGGCGCTGCGCGAGGAGCTCGGCGACCTGCTGCTCCAGGTGGTCTTCCACGCCCGCCTGGCCCAGGAGCGCCCCCCGGACGAGGGCGGCTTCGACGTGGACGACGTGGCGGCCGGCATCGTCGACAAGCTGGTGCGCCGCCACCCCCATGTGTTCTCCGGCACCGCCGTGAGCGGCGCCGACGAGGTCAGCGACAACTGGGACACCATCAAGGCCGCCGAGCGGGCCGCCAAGGGCTGGGAGTCCCTGCTGGACGGCGTGCCGATGGGCCAGCCCGCCCTGTCACTGGCCAACGGCCTGCAGAGCCGCGCCGAGCGGGCAGGCGTGCCGTCCTCGCTGGCCCGCGCCGTCGGCCAGGGCGTCGGCCGCGAGCTGTTCGACCTGGTGGGCCGGGCCAGGGCCGCGGGTCTCGACCCCGAGGCCGAACTGCGCGCCGCGGCCCGCGACTACCGCGACCGGGTGCGCGCCTGGGAGCGTTCGCGCGGCTCCGGCGGGTGACGGAAGGCGGCGCGAGCTGCGATAACGTACCCGGGTGGGGAGCGGTCGCGTGACACGTCGCGGGTCCCGATAGGCTCGTGCGGCAAAACATCCAAAACCACATCGCGCACGATGGCGCGGTGACCGGGGGGCGCCCCCGGCCTGACATCTTCTAGGAGAGCTTCGTGGCTGCGATCGAGGCTGTTACCGCCCGCGAGATCCTCGACTCCCGGGGCAACCCCACCGTCGAGGTGGACGTCCTGCTCGACGACGACAGCGAGGGCCGGGCCGCGGTGCCGAGCGGCGCGTCCACCGGCCAGTTCGAGGCCGTGGAGCTGCGCGACGGCGACGAGCGGTTCGGCGGCAAGGGCGTGCAGAAGGCCGTGCTGAACGTCACCGACGAGATCGCCGCGGAGATCCTCGGCATCGAGGCCACCGACCAGCGCTTCGTCGACCAGACGATGCTCGACATGGACGCCACCCCGAACAAGGGCCGCCTCGGCGCCAACGCCATCCTCGGCGTCTCCCTGGCGGTGGCCAAGGCCGCCGCCCAGAGCTCCGACCTGCCGCTGTTCCGCTACCTCGGCGGCCCGAACGCCCACGTGCTGCCGGTGCCGATGCTGAACATCCTCAACGGCGGCGCGCACGCCGACAGCAACGTCGACATCCAGGAGTTCATGATCGCGCCGATCGGCGCGTCCACGTTCTCCGAGGCGCTGCGCATGGGCGCCGAGACCTACCACGCGCTCAAGAGCGTGCTCAAGTCCAAGGGCTACGGCACCGGCCTCGGCGACGAGGGCGGCTTCGCCCCCAACCTGCCGAGCAACCGCGACGCGCTCGACCTGATCCTCGTGGCCATCGAGAAGGCCGGCCTCACCCCGGGCACCGACATCGCGCTCGCGCTGGACGTCGCGGCCACCGAGTTCCACGAGGCCGGCGTGTACACCCTGGACGGCAAGGGCCACAGCGCGCAGGAGCTCATCGCCTTCTACGAGGACCTGGTCCGCTCCTACCCGCTGGTCTCCATCGAGGACCCGCTGGACGAGGAGGACTGGTCGGGCTGGAAGGCCATGACCGACTCCCTCGGCAGCAAGGTGCAGCTCGTGGGCGACGACCTGTTCGTCACCAACCCCGAGCGGCTGGCCCGCGGCATCGAGCAGGGCGTCGCCAACGCGCTGCTGGTGAAGGTCAACCAGATCGGCACCCTCACCGAGACCCTCGACGCCGTCGACCTGGCCCACCGCAGCGGCTACCGCTGCATGATGAGCCACCGGTCCGGCGAGACCGAGGACACCACGATCGCCGACCTCGCGGTGGCCACCAACTGCGGCCAGATCAAGACCGGCGCCCCGGCCCGCTCGGACCGCGTGGCCAAGTACAACCAGCTCCTGCGCATCGAGGAACTCCTCGATGACACCGCCCGTTACGCGGGTCGCGGAGCTTTCCCGCGCTTCCAGGGCTAGTTTGTTCCTCCTGCGGCCCGCGCCGCCGGACCCCGGCGCGCGGGCCGTACCGACCCTGGGAGGAGCATGAAGAAGCGTCCGCAGCTCACCGGCCGGGCGGCGATCCTCGCCGTCGTGGTCTGCGCCATCGCCATGAGCCTCGCCTACCCGATCCGTGAGTACGTCGCGCAGCGGCGCCAGATCGCCCAGTTGGAGCGGCAGCAGGCCGAGGCGCTCAAGGACCTCGCGGAGCTGGCGGAACGCAGCAAGCAGCTGGACGATCCCGCGTACATCCGGCAGCAGGCCCGGCTGCGGCTGCACTACTGCGGCACCGGCGAGAAGTGCTACGTCGTGCGGGACCCCGCGCGGCAGGCCGGCCGGCCGAAGGCGGGGGCGACCCCGCGGGCCAAGGCGCCGTGGTACCAGACGCTGTGGGAGTCGATCGAGGCCGCCGACCGCGGGGACGGGCGGCGAGTGGAGGCGGGCCGCACACCCGCCCCGTGACGGGAGCGAGATGATGGATCCGGCCGACGCGGCCGCGGTGGAACGGCAGCTCGGCAGGCCGCCCCGGGGGCTGCGCGCGGTGGCGCACCGCTGTCCGTGCGGCCTGCCCGACGTGGTCGAGACGGCGCCGCGGCTGCCCGACGGCTCGCCGTTCCCCACCCTGTACTACCTGACGTGCCCGAGGGCCGCCTCGGCGATCGGCACGCTGGAGTCGACCGGCATGATGGCCGACATGCGGGACCGGCTGGCCGGGGACCCGGCCCTCGCCGAGGCGTACGCCGCCGCGCACGCGGACTACATCGCCCGGCGGGACCGGGCGGCGGCCGAGCAGGGGGTCGAGCCGCTGCCGCGCGGCACGCAGAGCGCGGGCGGAATGCCGGACCGGGTGAAGTGTCTGCACGCCCTGGTGGGGCATGAGCTGGCGGTGCCCGGAAGCAATCCGCTCGGCCGGGAGGCGCTGGACGCGCTGCCCGACTGGTGGAAGGACGGGCCCTGCGTGCAGGGCGTGCCCGTTGTGGCGCACGGGGAGCCGGAGGAGGACGCATGACGCGGGTGGCGGCCATCGACTGCGGGACCAACTCGGTGCGGCTGCTCATCGCCGATCTCGCCGGGCGTGAGCTGTCCGACGTCGAGCGGCGCATGGAGATCGTGCGCCTCGGCGCGGGGGTGGACCGCACGGGGCGGCTGGCCCCCGAGGCCCTGGAACGCACGTTCACCGCGATGCGCGGCTACGCCAAGCTCGTACGCTCGCACGGCGCGACCCGGGTGCGGGTGGTGGCCACCAGCGCCACGCGGGACGCCAGCAACCGGGCCGAGTTCGCCGACGGCGTGCGCGAGATCTTCGGCGTGCGGCCCGAGGTGGTCACCGGGGCCGAGGAGGCCCACCTGTCCTTCCTCGGCGCCACCGCCGGGCTCACCGGGGCGGCGCCGCCGGTGCTGGTGGTGGACATCGGCGGCGGGTCCACCGAGTTCGTGCTCGGCACCGCGGACGTGGACGTCGCCATCTCGGTGGACATCGGGTGCGTACGTCTCACCGAGCGCCATTTCTCCGACGGGGCGACCGGCGCGGCGGTGGCGGCGGCGACCGCGGACATCGACGCGGCCCTGGATCGGGTGGCGGCCGAGGTGCCGGTGTCCCGGGCGCGCACCCTCATCGGCCTCGCCGGCTCGGTCACCACCGTCGCCGGCATCGCCCTCGGCCTGTCCGCCTACGACCCGGCCCGCATCCACGGCTCACGCGTGCCGGCGGCCGAGGTCCACGCGGTGTCCCGCCGGCTGCTCGCCATGACGCACGACGAGCGCGCGGCGATCCCCGTCATGCACCCCGGCCGGGTGGACGTGATCGGCGCGGGCGCGCTGATCCTCGACCGTGTCGTGCGGCGCTTCGGCTTCGACGACGTGCTGGTCAGCGAGCACGACATCCTCGACGGCATCGCCCGCGGCCTCGGCCAGGAGTCCCCGTCGTGACGAGCCCGGACACCCGCCGGAGGGCCGTCCACCGGGAGAGCCGGGTGGGGACCGTCCGCTGGGAGAGCCGGGTGGGGGCCGTCCGCCGGGAGAGCCGGGTGGGGGCCGTCCGCCGGGAGGCGGTCCGGGTGGGGGCGGTGTGAGTTTCGTCCCACCTGGGAGTGGCTGGCCGGAGGATCCGGCCGGTCCTGGCACCCCGGTGGCGCGGACCCCGGAGGACGTGCGGGAGCTGGCGCGGGCCAGCGGCACGCTCGGGGAGCTGACGGCGCGGCAGTCGGTGTGCCGGGCCTGCCCGCGCCTGGTCGAATGGCGGGAGGAGGTCGCGGACGTCCGGCGGCGGGCGTACCGCGACGAGACGTACTGGGGGCGGCCCATCGCGGGGTGGGGCGACGACGCGCCGGGGGTGCTGCTGGTGGGGCTCGCCCCGGCGGCGCACGGCGGCAACCGCACCGGGCGGGTGTTCACCGGGGACCGCAGCGGCGACTGGCTGTTCGCGTCCCTGCACCGCACCGGCTTCGCGGCCCTGCCCACCAGCACGCACGCCGGGGACGGCCAGCGTCTCATCGGCGCCCGCCTGGTCGCCGCCGTCCGCTGCGCCCCGCCCGCCAACAAGCCCACGCCGCAGGAGCGGGCAGCCTGCTACCCCTGGCTGGCGCGTGAGCTGGAGCTGGTGGCCCCGTCGCTGCGGGTCGTCGTCTGCCTCGGCGGCTACGCCTGGCAGGCCGTCTGGCCCGCGCTGAGGGCCGCCGGGTACGCCTTACCCCGCACCCGCCCGCCCTTCGGTCACGGCGCCGAGGTCCCGCTGAGCCTCGGCGGCGCCGCCGTCCACCTGCTCGGGTGTTACCACCCGAGCCAGCAGAACACCTTCACCGGCCGGGTCACCGCGCCGATGCTCGACGCGGTCTTCACCCGCGCCGCGGCCCTGGCCCGTTGATCGACCAAATCAGGAATATCCGATTGGCCCCGAGGCTTGTACGTGACGTAAGCTTGTGAATGGTTTCACAAGCGACCATGCCGCGAAGGGGCACTGACGTGAACCACAAGGCCAAGCACATCCTGATCGTCGGCGGCGGATACGTCGGGCTGTACACCGGGCTCCGGTTGCAGCGCATGCTGCGGCGGGAGCTGCGGTCCGGGAAGGTGCGGATCAGCATCGTCGACCCGCAGTCCTACATGACCTACCAGCCCTTCCTGCCGGAGGCGGCGGCGGGCAACCTGTCCCCCCGTCATGTCGTCACGCCGCTGCGGCGCGTGCTGCCGGGCGTCCGCGTGCTCAACGGCAAGGTCACCAAGGTGCACCACGAGAACAGGTCCGTCACCTTCCAGCCCCTCGTCGGGCCGGCCATGGACCTGGAGTACGACGTCATCGTGATGGCCGCCGGCTCGGTGTCGCGCACGCTGCCGATCCCGGGGCTGGCGGACGCCGCGATCGGGTTCAAGTCGGTCGGCGAGGCCATCGCCCTGCGCAACCGGGTGCTCGGCATGCTCGACCGGGCCGACGCCACCGACGACGAGCGGGTACGGAGCCGCGCGCTCACCTTCGTGGTGGTCGGCGCGGGCTTCGCCGGCGTCGAGGCCCTGGCGGAACTCGAGGACATGGCCAGGGACGCCGTCAAGTACTACGGCACCCTCAGCGAGAAGGACCTGCGCTGGGTGCTGGTGGAGGCCAGCGACCGCATCCTGCCGGAGGTCGGCCCGGAGATGGGCCTGTGGACGCTGGAGGAACTGCGCGCCCGGGGCATCGACGTGAAGATGCAGACGCTCCTGAAGTCCTGCGTCGGCGGGCTCGTGAAGCTGTCGGACGGCGACGAGTTCGAGTCGGCCACCATCGTGTGGACGGCCGGCGTGAAGGCCAACCCGGTGGTGAACGCCGGCGACCTGCCGCTGGACGAGCGCGGCCGGGTGAAGACCACCGCCCAGCTCACCGTGGCCGGCACCGACGACGCGTTCGCCGCGGGCGACGTGGCGGGCGTGCCGGACGTGACCAACCCCGGCAAGTACTGCGCGCCGAACGCCCAGCACGCCGTGCGGCAGGCCAAGGTGCTCGCCGAGAACATCGTGCGCCACCTTTCCGGCCGCCCGCTGAAGACCTACCGCCACAAGTACGCCGGGTCGGTGGCCGGGCTCGGCCTCCACAAGGGCGTGGCCAACGTCTACGGCGTCAAGCTGCACGGCCTCCCGGCGTGGTTCATGCACCGCACCTACCACCTGTCGCGGGTGCCCACCCTGAACCGCAAGGTGCGGGTGGTGGCCGACTGGACGCTCGCGTTGTTCTTCAAGCGGGAGACCGTCTCGCTCGGCGAGATCGAGACCCCGCGCGACGAGTTCCGCGCGGCCGCCGCGACCGGCTGAGGGGACGCCGTCGGGACGGGGTACGGCCCGCGCCGTGTGGCGCGGGCCGTACTGTTCTGTCGGAGGCCTTACAAGGGGAAGCACGGGGGAACGGGGGGCGCGGAGAAAAATGGGCCACTTGAGCGGTCTGTTGTTCATTGCCCGAGTCGTGGGGGCACGCGCCGTATATCGTTATCCAGCGGACTACAGACAGAAGTCGGTAGACGTGGGCTCTGACCCGTTACGCAAGTGTGGTCCGTTACGTATGATTACGGCGCCCCCGTAGCCCAATGGCAGAGGCAAACCCCTTAAAAGGGTTCCAGTGTGGGTTCGAGTCCCACCGGGGGCACCCTCGGCCGTCTAAAGAAACGCCCTGCCGCACATCTCGCCTGAAGTTCCGATATCCTCGATGGTTCAGCACACCCCGTCAGGCTTTATCGCAGGGGTTCTCCGCTGGTCAAGCGCCTGGTTGCTCCCTGTCCCGGGGAAATCGTTACCATTCCGTGCCGATCCGATCCGGCCCTCCCTGGGTGTGCCCCTGCCAGTAAGTGAGTCCTCCGCTAATCCCGCGCTAGTAAGTGAAAAACGGATTATCGCCGAACATAGGGAAATTTCCTCCGTAGAGGTGAATATCGGCCGGGTCCTCTCATCCCCCACGTCCCCGGACGCCGCCCCGTCCCCGCCGCCCCGCCTGAGCCCTTCCCGGGGCGCCCCCGTCCCCGCGCTTCCGGACGTCCGGCGGACCGCCCTCGCGGAGGGTCCGCCGCCCCGCGCGGCCGTGGCCGTCGCGAAGTGACCGAAACGCAATCTGGGGCCTCGGAACTCCTCGCGGGACTCCTTCGTTGTATCCGGTGCCGCTGGACCGATCATCCGGCGGCCTGCCGCGGCCGGCTCCTTCCGGGTGGCCGCGGCTGATGTAATCCTTAAGGAAACTCGCGGCACTCCCTGTGCGGCTCGACCGACTCGACCGAACAGGCTGATCGCAGGTCGCAGTGGAGGCAGTGATGCAGAGCAGGAACCCGGTCATCGGCCGGCTGGGTCAGAACAACCGCCAGCAGTACGGGGCGGGCCCGATGGCCAGCCCGCAGCATCTGCGAGACATGTACGACGCGCCCTCGTACTCCCCGCCGACGGCGGCGCGGCCGATGACGATCGACGACGTCGTCGTCCGCGGTTTCATCACGCTCGGCACCCTGGTGCTCTCCGCGGCCCTCGCCTGGTACTTCAACCTGGGCATCGGCTTCGCGGTCGCGGGCGTGATCGTCGGCCTGGTGCTCGGCCTGATCGTCTCGTTCCGGCAGAGCACCAACCCCGTGCTGATCCTCGGCTACTCCGTCTCGTACGGCGTGGCCATCGGGGTGATCAGCCGCTTGTACAACACGGCGTTCGACGGCATCGTCATCGCCGCCGCGTTCGGCACGATGGTGGCGTTCGGCGGCGTGCTGGCGGTCTACGCCCTGAAGATCTTCCGGCCCACGCCGAAGTTCACCAAGTTCGTCATCGGGGCGGCGTTCGCCGCCATGGGCCTGATCGTTCTCAACCTGATCTTCGGTCTCTTCGTGCCGGGCGGTCTCGGCCTGCGCACCGACAGCCCGCTCGGCTGGATCTTCAGCATCGCGATGATCCTGCTCGGCTGCTTCTTCCTGCTCCTCGACTTCGACGCGGTGGAGCAGGGCCTGCGGGCCGGCGTGCCGGAGAAGTACTCCTGGCTGATGGCGTTCGGCCTCACGGTGAGCCTCGTCTGGATCTACCTCGAGATCCTTCGCTTCCTCAGCTACTTCTTCAACAACGATTAACGGCTGATTTCGGGCCTCATCCACTCTGGCATACCGTGTGCCCCGCCGGTCCCCGGCGGGGCACACGCTTTGCCGGGACCCAGGTGAACCTTTGGTCGTCGCACGCTCCGCCACCGACGATCTACGTTTTGTAAGAGAAGGCTGGCCATTTGGGGCTTGCCATCGGAGCCTCGGTGATGCAGTGTCGTCCCAAAGAGGCTTCACTCATGGAGGTGCCCATGTCGTTGAACCACTCACCGGAGATGCAGAACAAACTGATCGCCAGGGTTCCGGACATCACCGGACGCGCACTCCCAGAGTGGTTCCAAGCCATCGACAACGGCCCGGCTTTCCTACGGTGTGACGAGCGGGCTAACTGGCTCGCCGACGAGCACGGGCTCACCCACGGCTACGCCGCCGCGATCGTCATCGAGCACGAGCGGAACCGCCGTTCCCGCATGGGCTTCCTGTAGCCCCTGCCCACCCCAGTGCGCCCACGCCGCCCAGTGGCGTGGGCGCTGTTCTGCCGGATGATCGGTCATCATGGGCACATGGATCTCGACAAGGCCCGTGATTTCATCAGGAACAACCACCGCGCGGTGATTCAGACCTGGCGCGCCGACGGCCACCCGCAGATGTCCCCTGTGGTCGTGGGCATCGACGCCGAAGGCTACGCCGTCGTCAGCACCCGCGAGAGCGCGGCCAAGGCCAAGCAGCTCCGCCGCAACCCCGACGTCTCCCTGTGCGTGATGGTCGACGCGTTCCTCGGGGAGTGGGTCCAGATCGAGGGGGTCGCCGAGGTGATCCCCATGCCGGAGGCCGAAGAGGGCCTCGTCGAGTACTTCCGCGCGGTCTCGGGTGAGCACCCGAACTGGGACGAGTACCGCGAGGCGATGCGGACGCAGCGCAACGTGCTGGTCCGCATCAACATCAAGCGGGCCGGCCCCGACTACATGGGCTGAGCCTCCTAACTCAGGCGCTCCAGCAGCATGGCCATGCCCTGGCCGCCGCCGACGCACATCGTCTCCAGCCCGATCGTCTTGTCGTGGAAACGCAGGCCGTTGAGCAGGGTCGAGGTGATCCGGGCGCCCGTCATGCCGAACGGGTGCCCGACGGCGATGGCGCCGCCGTTGACGTTGAGCCGGTCGAGGTCGATGCCGAGCTCCCGGTAGGACGGGATCACCTGGGCGGCGAACGCCTCGTTGATCTCGACCAGGTCGACGTCGTCGATGGACATGCCGGCCCGGCTCAGCGCCTGGCGGGACGCCTCGACCGGGCCGAGGCCCATGATCTCCGGCGACAGGCCGGTGACGCCGGTGGACACGATGCGGGCCAGCGGCGTGATGCCGAGCTCGGCGGCCTTGACGTCGCTCATCACGATCACCGCGGCGGCGCCGTCGTTGAGCGGGCAGCAGTTGCCCGCGGTGACCGTGCCGTCCGGGCGGAACACCGGCTTGAGCTGCGACACGGCCTCGTACGTCGTGCCCGGCCGCGGCCCGTCGTCCTTGCCGACCACGCTGCCGTCGGGCAGCGTCACCGGGGTGATGTCCTGCTCCCAGAAGCCGTTGGCGAGGGCCTTCTCGGCGAGGTTCTGCGACCGCACGCCGAACTCGTCCTGCTCGCGGCGGCTGACGCCCTTGATCTGGGCGACGTTCTCGGCGGTCTGGCCCATCGCGATGTAGACGTCGGGCAGCTCGCCGTTCTCACGCGGGTCGTGCCACTCGGCCGCGCCGCCGGCCGCCCGCGCGTCGGTGCGCTCCTTGCCCCGCAGGAACAGCGGGTTGGTGGTGTCCGGCAACGAGTCGCTGCTGCCCTTGGCGAACCGTGAGACGGTCTCGACGCCGGCCGAGATGTACACGTCGCCCTCGCCCGCCCTGATGGCGTGGAAGGCCATGCGGGTGGTCTGCAGCGAGGAGGAGCAGTAGCGGGTGACGGTGGTGCCGGGCACGTCGTCCAGGCCGAGCAGCACCGTGACCACCCGGGCCATGTTGAAGCCCTGCTCGCCGCCGGGCAGGCCGCACCCCAGCATGAGATCGTCGACGTCGTGCGGGTCGAGTTGCGGCACCTTGTCCAGCGCCGCCTTGATCATCTGAGCGGTCAGGTCGTCGGGACGGATGTCCTTGAGCGACCCCTTGAAGGCTCGGCCGATCGGCGAACGTGCGGTCGCGACGATTACTGCCTCGGGCATCTGGCTCTCCTGGGTTCGTGGCAGGCTCCCTGTTGCGGAGGTTACCGCGCCGTAGTGCGGATACCACGGCCGGGGCCGCCAGAAACAGAACTTTGTACTACAGCACAGGCGCCCCCTGCCGCGTCGCGACGGCAGGAGGCGCCACTCGCCCGCGGCGCGGGTCAGCCGTACATGCCCGGTGTGGTGCCCGCGGCGTCCCTGACGGCGTGCAGGCCGCCTTTCTCGTCGCGCCACAACCGCCAGCCGTCCTGGCTGCCGGTGAACCACTGCGGCGGGACGGCGCCGGAGGCCGCCCGCGCGCCCGTCGCGAGGTCGAACTCGCACAGCGACGCCACCGGGTAGAAACCCTGGGTCTCCTTGACCAGCGCCAGCGGCTTGGGATCGGTCACGCAGAACGACCAGCCGCGCTGACCGGCGACCGGCACCGGCCGCCCCGAGGCCAGCTCGAAGGACGCCCCGGGGCGGCTCGGCTTGAGGAAACCGAGCCGCGTCATGTCGCGCGGGAACGCCAGCCACCAGCCGGTGCCGGGCACCTGGTCGGCGGTGATCTGCCCGAGCACCCGCCCCGAGCCGGGGTCCAGCCGGGCGAAGCCGCCGTACCGGCCCTGCTCGTCCACCGGGCGCACGACGGGGGCGAACCCGGGGCTGCCGCTCGGGTAGACACGCACGACCGAGGGACGCAGCCAGTTGACCGTGCCGTCGGCGAGCCGCACCGAGAAGACGCCGAACGTCGAGGCGCGGCCGGTGCGCGGGCTGGTGTACGGGGCGACGTAGCCGATCAGGTCGCCGCCCGCGGCGCCGAACGACCACCCGCCGGACATGTCCACCCCGGGGGCCAGCGCCTGCTCCACGGGCAGTTCCCAGATCGTCTTGCCGGTCTTGAGATCGTGCGCGGACAGGGCGGGGTGCTTGGCGAGGCGCAGCACCACGACCCGGGAGGCGTCGGACCACTCGGCCTCGGCGATGCCGGGCAGCCGCCACACCGCCGCGCCGGTGAGCGGGTCGAGCACCACCATGCGGGCGCCGGCCAGCGCGGTGTGCTCGGACACGCAGAGGTACGGCCCGCAGCGCTGCGGGCCGAACGTCGAGCGCACCGGGCGGGTCCACAGCTCACGCCCGGTGCGGGCGTCTGTGGCCACCAGCAGGGCCTCCTTGCCGCCCGGCCCCCCGGGGGCGGCGGCCGCCACGACGCCCTGCCCGCCGGCCGTCTGGACGGCGGCGGGCGGCGGCACGCCCATGCCGGGCAGGCGCCCGGCGAGCGTCGCGGGCCGCCGCCACGACACGCGGCCCGCGGTGAGGTCGAGCGCGACGGTCTCCAGGGTGCCGTCCGGCTTCATCGAGGTCACCGCGGCGACCCCGGCGGCCACGGCGGCGCGGCTGACGGCGTTCACCTCGGTGTTGTGCCAGGCCGGTCGGGGCGCCTCGGCGGCCGCCCCGCTGCCGGAGCAGCCGGCGAGGGCGAGGGTGGCCGCGAGCGCGACGACCGGTGTCGCGAGAGGCCGGATCACGGGCATTCCACTCCAATGCGGGGAGAAAGTGACGACCCCGTCGCGGAGTGTGACCGGATCTAGGCGCCGTGGGGCATCGCTCCCGGCCGTCGGCGAAGTAGCGTGGCCCATCTTCCGTAGGGGCCGGTCGCCCGGCCGGCGACGCGGGCCGCGGTGACCTCGGTGCCGGGCTCCTCCGCGGCGATGGCCGCCGCGAGGTAAATCGGTTGCGATCCCTCGCCGCGCTCCGGCTGCGGTTCCGGCCGCAGCCCCAACGCGGCGCATACAGACGGTAGCACCGCGTGTGCGGCGCGTTCATAACCTCTGGCAGATGGGTGGAAACGATCGGGTCCGAACATTTCGCCGGGATATGAGGCGAATTCCGGGCCGAGCAGGTCGGCGAACGCCACCGTGCGTCCACCCTCCTCGATCACGCCCACGGTCTGCGCCGCCGCGAGCTGACGGCTCCACACGCGGGTCATCCACCGCAACGGCTGGCCGATGGGCCGTACCGTGCCGAGGTCGGGACAGGTGCCCACCACCACCTCCGCCCCGGCCTCCCGCAGGCGGCGCACGGCCTTCTGCAGGTGCCGCACGGCGTGCGCGGGCTTGGTCTTGGTGGTCACGTCGTTGGCCCCCACGAAGATCACCACGACGTCGGGCTCGGCCTTCAGCGCCCGGTCCACCTGCCAGACCAGATCGGCGGACACCGAGCCGGACCGGCCGTGCACACCGAGCTTCACCGGGCGGCCCGACACCTCGGCCAGGCCGCGGGCGATCACGACGCCCGGGGTGGTCTCAGGGCCGTCCATACCGAGGCCGACGGCCGTGGAGTCGCCCAGCATGACGAGCCTGATGGGGCGGCTCGCCTCCGCGCCCGGATCACCCGGGTCGCGAGGGTCGTGCCACTCGCCGTACAGGCCGTCGGCCGGCGGGCCGTCCATGCCGTACCTCGTGCCGATGGACTTGCGTGCGATCAACGCTTCCACTTGGAGCAGCCCGTACACCGCCACGCCGAGCGCGGTGACCCCGCCGCCTCCCACGGCGGCGGCTGTCGCGATCCGGCGGGCCGCTCGCGCGGTTCCCGGCGTCCACATCTCCTTCGTCAGTCCTTCCACGGTGACCAGTAGATCCTTCGCCCCGTGCCGCCTCGATGCTTTCCGGGGTGGCGGCCGGGCTCCTCAGGGGGCCCCCGGCGGTCCGTCGTCCATGGTCGCCGCTCCTCCGGGTGGACGGGGGCGGGACTCGCGGGACATGTCCGCTGCTGTCGTAGTCGTGACGGTACGGTGAGGAGTTGAACGGCCGGGGAACAGCCACCAAGCTTCGCCAGTCCGGCCGGCTAGGCGACCAAGCTCGCAAATCTTGCAATTCATGTGATCGAGGAGACATTCCCGGTGCGCGTACACAACTCGCTCATCGAGCTCATGGGCAACACCCCGCTCGTCAAGCTGCACAAGGTGACGGCGGGACTGCCGGCCCAGGTTCTCGCCAAGGTGGAGTACTTCAACCCCGGCGGTTCGGTGAAGGACCGCATCGCGCTGCGCATGGTGGAGGCCGCCGAGCGCTCGGGCGCGCTGCGTCCCGGCGGCGTCATCGTGGAACCCACCTCGGGGAACACCGGGGTGGGGCTGGCCATCGTGGCCCAGAACAGGGGCTACCGCTGCCTGTTCGTGGTGCCGGACAAGGTGGCCGCCGACAAGATCGCCGTGTTGCGCGCGTACGGCGCCGAAGTGGTGGTGTGCCCGACCGCGGTGTCCCCCGACCACCCCGACTCGTACTACTCGGTGTCCGACCGCCTGGCCCGTGAGGTGCCGAACGCCTGGAAGCCCGACCAGTACTCCAACGAGGAGAACCCGGCCAGCCACTACCACTCCACCGGCCCGGAGATCTGGGAGCAGACCGAAGGCCGGATCACCCATTTCGTGGCCGGCATCGGCACCGGCGGCACCATCAGCGGCACCGGCCGCTACCTCAAGGAGGTCTCCGGCGGCCGCGTGCAGATCATCGGCGCCGACCCCGAAGGCTCGGTCTACTCCGGCGGCACCGGCCGCCCGTACCTGGTGGAAGGCGTCGGCGAGGACATCTGGCCCGCCACGTACGACACCACCGTGGCCGACCGCGTCATCGCGGTCTCCGACAAGGACTCCTTCGGCATGACCCGCCGCCTGGCCCGCGAGGAAGCCCTGCTGGTCGGCGGCTCCTGCGGCATGGCCGTCGTGGCCGCCCTCCGCGTCGCCGCCGAAGCCGGCCCCGACGACGTGATCGTCGTCCTCCTCCCCGACGGCGGCCGCGGCTACCTCTCCAAGATCTTCAACGACGACTGGATGGCCGACTACGGCTTCCTCACCACGACGAGCGACGAGGCCCTGGTGGGCGACGTCCTCGGCCGCAAGGGCCCCGGCCTCCCCGAGTTCGTCCACACCCATCCCCACGAGTCCGTCAGCACCGCCATCGCGATCATGCGCGAGTACGGCGTCTCCCAGCTCCCCGTCATGAAGGAGGAGCCCCCCGTCATGGCCGCCGAGGTGGTCGGCTCCATCGTCGAACGCGACCTGCTGGAGGCGCTCTACCACGGCCGCGTCAAGGCCGAGGACCCCATCGCCGACCACATGTCCGCCCCCTTGCCGACCATCGGCTCCGGTGAGCCCCTGTCCGTCGCCATCGAGGCCCTGGAGAAGGCCGACGCCGCCGTGGTCCTCGACGACGGCAAGCCGGTGGGCCTGATCACCCGCCAGGACCTCCTGGCCTTCCTCGCCGGCAACAACAACTGACCCACCCCTTTGGCCCGTCCCCGCCGGGGGCCCTTCACCTCACGAAGGCGCCCCCACCGGCCTCGCGTCTCGCGGAGGAGGGAGGTGGGGGCGTGTCGGGCCACCAGGCGCGTTCGCCGAGAAGCGTGGTGAGTGTGGGGACGATGATCAGGGCCAGGGCGGTGCCGCCGATGGTGAGCATCACGGCGGAGAGCAGGTCGTAGGTACCGGCGATGAGAGCGCCGGATGCCAGGAGGACGGCCAGGGCGGGTGGGCCGGCGTACTTGACCGACAGGGACGCGCTGGTGCGGGGGGCGCGGCCGGTGCGGGTGGTCTCGCGTACGCGGGCCAGGATCAGCAGGGCGGCGCAGACGTTCGTCACCAGGGTGAAGAAGAAGACGGTCAGTTGGCCGCGCGGGGTCACGGCCACCGTGCCGGCGCCCGACGCGACCAGCAGCGCGCCCGCCGTGATGTAGACCGGCGCGATCAGGGTGCGCAGGGCCAGCGCCAGGACCAGCGCGGTCAGTACCCCGGCCACGGCGACGACCACCAACGGTGGGGGGGACCGGGTCAGCAGCACGCCGGTCACGGGCAGTGCGGCGATGAGCGACGCCGCGAGGGCCGTCCATGGGCGGGGGCGGGCGGCCACCGACAGGCCGAGCCGGGCGGTGACGGGCGGGGGGTCGCCGCCGCGGCGCCGGCGCGGCGGCCACGCCAGGGTGTCGCCGAGTACGGCGAGCAGGGCGGGCAGCAGCGTGAGCGGCACGAGGGCGGCGGCCGCCGCCGTGACGGCGAGCGCGGGGCCGAGCCCCCCGGTCCCCGCGTCGACCAGCGGCAGCGCGGCGCAGGCGACCGCCCAGGCCGCGCAGGTCGTCGCTATGACGCCACCGGTCCGCTCCAGCGCGGTCCGCACGGCGTCGTCCGCCCGGTCTCCCGCCGCCAGCCGCTCCCGGAACCGGTGGACCAGCACGACGGCGCCCCCGGCCGCCGCCCCGTAGGCGAACAACGCGGGCGCCCCCGCGTACCCCAGCGCCGCGCCCCCCGCCGCGCCGGCCGCCCGCCCCGCCGTCGCCGCCACGACCACCGCCCCCACCGCGACCGGCGACCGCAGGAACCCCGCCAGCGCCAGCAAGGCGACCCCCACCCCGGCC